>CAYLHY010000048.1:0-1579 GCA_964383885.1 Candidatus Woesearchaeota archaeon | reverse complement strand
TCCTAGATAAATTGAGGAGTATATTACAATTGCAATCAAGTCCATTTTAGATTCATTTTAGATTTTAGATTTTATAATTCCTGAATCATTTAAATCTTTTTCAGAAATGTTAAAATAATCATAAAATTCATCACTTAAACTTATCTCATAAGTGTGCCCCATTTTTTTCTTTTTTATTAATCCCAAATCATTAAACTTTTTTATATGGTCATAAGATTTATTGCCTCTTATCTTTACTATCACTGATTGTTTTACTGGCTGTTTGAAAGCAATTATTGCTAGAGTTTCCTGCTCTGCTTTGCTGAATTCAGATTTGCCTGTTGCTAATTTATTAGTTATGTAATGATATTCTGGTTTGACATCCATTTTCCACATATCTTTTTTTTCAATAATTTCTATGGCAGAGTCCTTATATCTTTTTTTTAATTTTTCAATCAATTCTCTAATGATAATTGGATTTAAGTCACTTAGAGAAATTAAATCCTGCATAGTTAGAAATCTTCCAGAAATAAAAAAAATCGCTTCTAATTTTTTTAGATTTTCTTTTTCTTTAATATCATCTATTTCTTTTAATGTTTTACTTGATATTAAGACCTTTTTTGAATTTTTTTCATGCATTTTTGATAAAATTAAATTTGATAAAATTAAATTTTAAACCTTAGTATTGCACCGATTCCTCCAAGATTCTTAAACTGAATTCCTTCTTCTGTTTCACTTGAAACCACTTCTATTTTTGCTCCGGTATTTTCTGCTTTTTCTTTTAATTTTTTTGAGAGTTCTTTGTCGAGATCTTTTGATAAAATTAATGTATCTACTGCTCCGAATTCAAGAGCTTTTTCTACAGGAGATTCTTTTAATGCAGTTAGTTTTGGATTTTCTCCAAGAGTCTGGAAAAATTTTTCCAGAACTTTTTTTTCATGGATAATTTCTTGTCCTTCAATTATCTCTCTTGATTTAGTGATAAGTTCCTTTAATCCAGATTCACTTGCATCTCCAATATCTACTCTTCCTATAACTTTTTCTTGAAGCTTTGTTGGAAGATATTTTCCGTCTAAAAATTCATCTTTTGTGGGAATCGGTCCTCCTACTAAAATTCCCTTGAGTTTTGGATTATCATAAAAAATTTTTTTCATTTCTTCTGCAATTCTTTTATAAAATTCTTTAGTTAAACCTTCTGTAATCCTGTGAAATCTTTGACTACTTTGACCTCCAGCCTTGATTTTAGACGGAATTCCTGAAGTCATTTTTTGCAAAACTTCTATTCTTTTTCCTTCTAAAACACCAATGGTAGCTTCTTTTCTATCCATAACTAATAATCCAAAAATCTCACTGACTTCTAACTGCTCTCTTAAGGGTTCTAAAACAAATTCCTTATCACATCTGTATAATCTGATTTTTAAAGGAACAGGAGGTTCAATACTCCATAATCTTAAGTCTGTCTGCCCTTCTACAGAGGAAACATTTCCTGCAAATAAAGCTAAACCATTTTTTGGAGTTTTTTTCAAACCTTTTAAATATCTTAAAATTTTTTCTAATGCGTCAATAACGTTTTTTCTTGTAGAAGTTGATTTTATATTTT
>CAYLHY010000047.1:0-2393 GCA_964383885.1 Candidatus Woesearchaeota archaeon | reverse complement strand
CAACAGGCATCCAAGTCTTCACAAAGGAAGTTTAATGGCTCATTTTGTTAAAGTTATTCCTGGAAGAACTTTTAGACTGCATCCAGCTGCAGCTGCTCCTTACAATGCAGATTTTGATGGAGATGAAATGAACATTCACTCTCCGCAGAATGAAGAAGCAAGAGCTGAAGCTAAAACACTATTAGACGTTAAGAAAAATTTAATTTCTCCTAAAAACAACACTAATTTAATTGGATGTATTGGTGATGCTATTACAGGAAATTACTTATTAGGATTAGATAAACTTTCTAATGAGTATGCTAATCAGCTTTTATATAAATCAGGACACTATCCTAATATTCAAAAAAAGAATATTCAAGGAACAGAAGCTTTTTCTGAATTGCTTCCTAAAATCAGTTTTTCAAATGACTCTATTAAAATTAAAGATGGAAAAATAGAAAAAGGAACAATAGACAGCAGTGTTTTTGGAAATGAAGATGGAGAACTAATAAAAGAAATAGATAAAAAATTAGGAAGAAATGAGACTTTTGAAACTATTGAAAAAGTTTTCAAATTAGGAATTAATTATCTCACAGACAGAGGCATTACTATCTCAGTAGAAGATCTTGATTTAGATCCAAGCATACTTGAAATTGGTGATGAAATTATAGCTAAAGCTGAAAAGAAAACTCAGGAGATAATTGAAGAATATAACAAAGGAACTCTTGAACTTATTCCAGGAAAAACACTTGAAGAATCAAGAGAAATAAAAATTTTACAAACATTGAATGAAATAAGAACTAAAATCGGTTCAATAGTAAAGGAAAAATTCCCAAAGAACAACCCTGTAAGTCATATGATTAATTCAGGAGGTGGAGGAAACATCCTTAATATAACTCAAATGGCTTCTTGTGTTGGACAACAGGCTTTAATGGGAAAAAGAATAAACATAGGTTACAATCAAAGAACACTTTCTTTTTTTAAGAAAAAAGATTTATCTCCAAGAGCAAGAGGCTTTATTAAAAATCCATTCATCAGAGGGTTAAGGCCAGATGAATTCTTTTTCCAGGCAATGACTGGAAGAGACTCTCTTATGGATACTGCTTTAAGAACTCCTAAATCAGGATATCTTTATAGAAGATTAGCAAATGCAATTCAAGATATAAGAAAAGAGTATGATGGAACAATAAGAGATTCAAACAACAACATTATTCAATTTAAATACGGAGATGATGGAAAAGATGTTTCTATGCTTCATAAAGATGGAGAAGTAGATGCTGGAGAAGCTGTAGGAATTGTTACAGCTCAGAGTTTCGGTGAAAGTTCAACTCAGATGGTTCTTAATACTTTCCATATGGCAGGTGTTGCAGAAATGCAGGTTACTTCTGGACTTCCAAGATTAATTGAGATTTTTGATGCTAGAAAAATTCCATCTTCACCTAAAATGGAGGTTTATTTAAAGCAAGATTACAATAATGAAAAAGATGCAAAGACAGTTGCTGAAAAAATAAAAGAAATAACACTCAAAGATGTTGCTTCTGAAATTAATTTGAATTTCTCTGACAAAAAAATTGAAATTAAAATTGATGCCAAAGGATTAAAACAAGCGCACATGGGTGTTAAAAGAATTGTAGAAAAACTTAAAGATTTAAAATATAAGGCCAGAGAAACAGCTAATGGAATAACAATAAGCACAGACCTAAGTTTTAGAGATATTTACAGATTAAAAGAAAAGTTGAAAAAAATTGTTATTTCTGGAATAAAAGGAGTTTCACAGACATTGGTAGTTAAAAGAGGAAAAGACTTTGTTATTGTAACACTAGGAACTAATCTAAAAGAAGTTATTAAATTAAAAGAAGTCAATCCTGATAAAACAATAAGCAATGACTTGTATGAAATGGCTGATGTTTTTGGAATTGAAGTTGCAAGGCAGACAATAATTAATGAAGTTTCTGAAACTTTAGATGACCAAGGTTTAAACATAGATAAAAGGCATTTGAAACTAATTGCAGATGCAATGACTAATACAGGAGTTGTAAAAGGTGTTACAAGAATGGGTATTATTTCTCAAAAATCCTCGATTTTAGCAAGAGCTACATTTGAAACACCTGTAAGGCAGTTTGTTAATGCTTCTATAAAAGGAACAGGAGATAAATTAACAAGTGTTATTGAGAATATAATTCTTAACCAGCCAATTCCAGTTGGAACAGGCCTGCCTGGATTGTTAGTCAAGATAATCGGACCTTTAGTAAAAAAAGAAAAAGATAAAAAAATTGCTAAGTCTAAAGTTGTTGAAGAGACTAATAAGTAGAAGAGGAAGTTTTTTAAAATTAAAAATATAACTTATTACATGAAAAAGAGAGAGAGAGAGTATTAAGATTTCTATTGTTTTTATTGCTAATAGGAGGATTTTT
>CAYLHY010000046.1:0-2788 GCA_964383885.1 Candidatus Woesearchaeota archaeon | reverse complement strand
AAAGAACCTAAGCCAAACATTTTATTCTAAAAAAACTCCTAATAAAACTCTGAATAAAATAATTAAAACTATAAAAAGAATTATATGAGAAGGATTTAAATTAAAAACACTTGGATATTCCTCACTAAATCTAACTAATCCTCCAAATCCTGATGGAATATTAACTGTATTTTGAGCCATAAATTAGTTATAGATAGATAGTTTTTAAAAGTTTCTTGAAATAATTAAAATATGAAAAAAGAAAAAACAAAAGAAAAAATAGATTTTAAAAAAATTGAAAAAAAATGGATTAAATACTGGAGAGACAATAAAATCTACAAATTCAATTCATTAAAAAAATCAGAGATTTATAGTGTAGATACTCCCCCTCCTTACATCTCTGGAAAAATGCACATAGGGCATGCATTTTCTTATTCTCAACAAGATTTCATCATTAGATTTAAAAGAATGTCTGGAAAAAATATTTTTTATCCTTTTGGAACTGATGATAATGGACTTCCAACTGAAAGATTTGTAGAAAAAGTAAATAATGTAAAAAGCAAAGATTTAGGAAGATCTGAATTTATTGAATTGTCTTTAAAAACAATAAAAAAATTCACTCCAGAGTGCATAGAAGATTTTATTAAATTAGGAATTTCTGCAGATTTTTCTTTATACTATTCAACTATAGACAAACACTCTCAAAAAATCTCTCAAAAAGCTTTTTTAGATTTAGTAAAAAAGAAAGAAGCATATCAAAAAGAATTTCCTACAATATGGTGTCCTGAATGCCAAACATCAATTGCGCAAGCAGAACTTGAAGATAAAGAAGAAGAAAGTTTATTTTCTACATTAAAGTTCAAGGTTGATAACAAAGACTTGCTTATAGCAACCACTCGTCCAGAATTATTAGGAGCATGTGTTGCAGTTTTTGTTAATCCAAAGGATAAAAGATACAAAGAATTAATTGGAAAAAAAGCAACAGTTCCTTTATTCAACTACAAAGTTCCTATAATTGCTGATTCTTCAGCAGATATTGAAAAAGGAACTGGAGTTTTAATGATTTGCAGTTACGGAGACAAGTTTGATGTTGATGCTGTTAACAAACACAATCTTTCTCCAAAAATTATAATAAATAAAGACGGAACCTTAAATATTGAAGGCTATAAAGGATTAAAAATCAAAGAAGCAAGAAAAAAAATTCTTGAAGATTTGAAAAAACAAAACCTCGTACAAGAGCAAAAAAAGATTACTCATGTTGTAAATGTTCATGATAAATGTGGAACTGAAATTGAATTTCTTCCTACAAAACAATGGTTTATTAAAATAATAGACAAAAAAGACACCTGGATTAAACAAGGAAGAAAAGTTAAATGGTATCCTGAATTTATGAGAAAAAGATATGAGAATTGGGTAAAAGGACTGGAATGGGATTGGAGTATTTCAAGGAACAGGCATTTTGGAGTTCCTATTCCTGTTTGGACATGTGAAAAATGTAAAGAATTAATTCTTCCAGAAGAAAAAGAACTTCCAGTAGATCCCTTGAAGACTAAAAAATTCTGTCCAAAATGTAAAGAAAAAGCTGTTCCTGAAAAAATGGTTTTAGATACCTGGGCTACAAGTTCTTTAACGCCTCAAATAGCTGCTGCTCTTCCAGGTGCAGATAAAAAAATAAAGTTGCCTATGTCACTAAGACCTCAAGGACATGACATAATAAGAACATGGGCTTTTTATACAATAGTAAGAGCTATGTTGAATGAAAATAATATTCCTTGGAAAGACATTGTTGTGTCTGGAAATGTTTCTCTTAAGGGAGAAAAAATGTCTAAAAGTAAAGGCAATGTAATCAGGCCTCAGGAAGTTATGGAAAAATACGGCTCAGATGCTTTAAGATTCTGGGCATCAGGAAGCAAACTTGGAAATGATTTAGATTATCAAGAACAAGACTTAATTGCAGGAAAAAAGTTCATCAACAAACTCCTAAATGCTTCTAAATTTGTTTTTATGAATTTAAAAGATTTCAAAAAACAAAAACCAGAAAAATTAGAACTTCTTGATTTATTGTTTTTAAAGAAATTAAATGAGTTAATAAAAGAAGTTACAAAAAATTTTGAGATTTATGAATATTCAAAAGCTAAACTTTCAACTGAACAATTTTTTTGGAAAGATTTTTGCGATAATTATCTTGAAATAATTAAAAAAAGAATCTACCATGGAAAAGATACTGAAAAAAAATCCGCTCAATATACTCTTTATCATTCATTGCTTGCAATTGTAAAGATGATTGCTCCTATAATGCCTTTTATAACAGAGGAAATTTATCAAAAATTTTTCAAAAAATATGAAAAAGAAAAAAGCATTCATGTTTCTTCCTGGCCAGTGTTAGAAAAAGATATTTTACTTGAATTAAAAAAAATTAAAGATAATAAAAGATGGGAAGTATTTGAGGAAGTTTTAAGTAAAATAAGACACGAAAAAACAAAAGCAAAAAAACCAATGAATTCTGAAATTATATTAACAATCGGAAAAGAATATAATGAATTAAAAGAAATTTTAAATGATTTAAAAAATGTAGCTAATGCTGTTGAAATTAAAAAAGGAAAATTCAAAGTAGAATTTCTATAATGATGTTTTAAAATGGCTTTAACAAAAGAAGAACTTGAAGAAGAAATAAAAGAGTTAGAAAAACATAGAGGAAGACATACAGAGCTTATTTCAGTATATATCTCTTCTGGATATGATGTTAATTCAGTTCAAAAACAATTAGAAGCTGAAAAAAGTAGACATGCACTACAAGCTGTTGTTAGTC
>CAYLHY010000045.1:0-3089 GCA_964383885.1 Candidatus Woesearchaeota archaeon | reverse complement strand
TAAAAGCTATTGATAAATCCGCAGGAATAAAAGCAGATGTAAATATTTCTTTACCTGAACTTAAAGGAAAAAGAGTTGAGATAAAAAATATCAATTCTTTAAAAAATATTCAAAAAGCAATTGAAGTTGAAATTGAAAGACAAAAATCTGAAATTCCAAAAATACAAGAAACAAGAATGTTTGATTCAGAAAAATTAAAAACAAAACTAATGAGAACAAAAGAACAAGCAGAAGATTACAGATTTATCTCAGAGCCTGATCTTCCATGTATAAATATTTCCAGACAAAGAATCCTCAAGCTTCAATCCATGCTTCCAGAAACTCCTCAAGAAAAATTAAAAAAATTAATAAAAAAATACAAAATCAATAAAAAATCCGCTGAAATTCTCACTAAAAAATTAGAACTTGTGGAGTTTTTTGAAAAAGTTGTTGAAAAAATTCCTGCTTCAATTGTTCCCCTTGCAGTTCGTTGGATTACAGAAGAACTTCTTTCTGTTTTAAATTACAATAAGAAGGAACTCGATGATCCTAGTATAGATATTCAACCAACACATTTTATAGAACTTTTAGAGCTTATTCAGGACAAGACTCTGACAGAATTAAAAGCTAAAGATATTTTAAGAACATGGATTCCTTCATCATCCTCACCAAAAAAAATAGCAGAATCTCAAAGCAGAATCTCAGATTCAAAAACAATTGAAAAAATAATTAATGAAGTACTAAAGGAAAATAAAAAAGCTGTTTCTGATTATAAATCAGGGGAACCTAAGGCATTAAACTTCCTTATAGGGCAAGTTATGAGGCTTTCAAATAAAAGAGCAGATTTCAATGCAGTTAGAAAAATTCTTTTAGAAAAATTAAAATAGGCCTGGAGGGAATCGAACCCCCATCTACAGGGCCGAAACCTGTTATTCTCTCCGTTGAACTACAGGCCTAAAAATACTAGTTTTCAGGTAATTTTAAATATTGCCTTTTATTAAATTCATTATGGCAAAAAAAACACAAGAAGGACTAACTGCAACAAAGGAAGGAAATTTCTCTGAGTGGTATCAGCAATTAATGCTTAAATCAGGGTTAGCAGATTACTCTTCTGTTTCAGGAGCAATTATTTTCAGGCCGTTAAGCTATGCTATATGGGAAAAAGTTAAAGAACTCTGTGATAAAGAATTCAAAAAAATAGGAATAAAAAATTGCTATTTTCCGTTGTTTATTCCTGAAAAAGCCTTTTCAAAAGAACAAGAACATGTAGAAGGTTTTACTCCTGAAGTTGCATGGGTAACTCACGCAGGAAACAGAAAATTAAAAGAAAGGCTTGCAGTAAGGCCAACGAGTGAAGCAATTATGTATGAATCTTACTCTAAATGGATTAGAAGCTACAAAGATTTGCCTCTTCAATTAAATCAGTGGAATAACGTAGTAAGATGGGAATTTAATAATCCTGTTCCATTCTTCAGAAGCAGGGAATTTTTATGGAACGAAGGACACAGTGCATTTGCAACTGAAAAAGAAGCATTAGAAGAAGCTGAAAAAATAAGAAAAGCTTATGAAAAAGTTGTTGAAGAGTTCATGGCTCTTCCAGGAATTTACGGAAGAAAAACAGAAAAAGAAAAATTCGCAGGAGCTGTTTTTTCAGAAAAAATTCACTACATTCTTCCAAACGGAAAAGTTATAGAAGGGCCTTGTTTTCATCATGACGGACAAAATTTTGCAGTAGCGTATGATATAAAATTCTTAGATGAAAATGGAAAAGAGCAATATGTCTGGCAGAATACCTTTGCAATAAGCACTAGAATGCTTGGAACTATGTTTGCAATACATTCAGATAATAAAGGATTAATTATTCCTCCAAAATTAGCAGAAAATAAAGTAGTTATAATACCAATTTTATTTGATAAAACAAAAAAGAAAGTATTATCTGAAGCAAAGAAAATAAAAAAAGCTCTCAAAGAATTCAATCCGATTTTAGATGACAGAGAAGACTACTCTCCGGGATGGAAATACAATGAATGGGAATTGAAAGGCATTCCAATAAGAATTGAAATAGGCCCAAAAGATCTTGAAAATAATTCAGTCACAGTTGTAAAAAGAACTTCCAAGAATAAATTTTCAGTCAAAATTTCAGAATTAAAAGAGCAGATTCCAAGTCTTTTAGAAGAAATTCAAAAAGAACTTTTCAATAAAGCAAAAAAACTTTTGAAGAATTCAATTAAAAAAACAGAAAATAAAAAAGAATTAATTGAGTTTATAAAAAATAAAAAAATGGTGATGGTTCCCTTGTGCTCTTCTATTGAATGTGAGGATATTCTAAAAGCAGATACTAAAGGAGCGAAAACTCTTTTTATTGACCCTAAAAAAACATCAGTCAAAGGAAAAAAATGCATAATTTGTAATAAGCCAGCTGATTATTGGGTGTATGTTGGAAAAACTTATTAAAATTTCTAAAAAATTAAACAATAATTGAATATAATTCATCTTCTAATCTTAATGTTTTTTCCATTAAAGCTGATAATTCCTTTTCTACAAATTTCTTTTCTTTTTCAAGTTTTTTGCCCATTTTGTTTTTTGTTTTCTCCTTTGACATTTTGCCCTCAAAATCCTCTCTCAGATTTCTTAGGCCTGAATTAATTTAAACAAGAAATCTCCTGCATTTTAATTCAGACCTAAGAAGTGAATCTGAATTAAAATGAGGTATATTTAATTGTAGGGCCAAAAGCTAAGACATTTGCCTCTAAACACAAACATTTCAGTTGCCAATTTCGCAAATGTCTTGTTTGACTCATGTATTTTTATAAGAACAAGATATTTTTATATGTTTCTATTTTTTAGTTCTGTTAAGTCATCAATAGTGAAGAAGGATAAATTTTATAAAGGTGACGCTTTTATTATTTAATGAGGAGTATATGAAAAATGTCCAAATGTAAAGCAGTATTAGATAGCAAGAGAATAAAAAGCATAACCATAAAAACAAAGAAACAGTCTAACAAGAATAAAAAGAAATAAAAAGGATTGCTTTTATTTAATTTCTATGGTAAAACCAATCAATTATTATAGCATCCCTCATCTTGTTCATATAGAAACTACTTACGCAT
>CAYLHY010000044.1:0-3132 GCA_964383885.1 Candidatus Woesearchaeota archaeon | reverse complement strand
CTTTCACAATCAATATTGATAATGAAGCTCCAAAAATAACAAGAGTATACAAAGAAAACGGAATGTTAAACATAAAAACAGATGAGCCAGCAGTATGTTATTTTGACAATAAAAACTGCTATTTTAATATTGAAAACGGCACTCTCATGACAATAGGGTTATCAACTAAACATTCAGCTAAATGGAAATATGGAAAAACGTATTACATAAAATGCATGGATGGTTTTGAAAATTACAAGTCTGGATGTTCTGTTATAGTTAAAGGAGTGTGAAGATTGTTATTAAAAAATTCAAAAAAACTAATAAATTTATAAATATGATTTTCTAATATAAATTAAAGAAATATGAAAAAAAGAGGACAAATTACTGTATTTGTAATACTTGCAATAATGATAATAGCTGTAGGAGTTCTAATTTACATGTTTTATCCTCAGATTAAAGCGAGTTTTGGTTTTAAAGTTGAAAGCCCAAATGCTTTTCTTCAAAACTGTTTAGAAGAAGATGTAACTAATGCAATAGAAACATTATCTCTGCAAGGAGGGAGCATTAATCCTGAACATTATTACACTTATTTGAACAACAAAATAGAGTATCTCTGTTACACCAATGAAAATTACGAAAGATGTGTGATGCAGCAACCTATGTTAAAAGAACATGTTGAATCTGAGATTAAAAATTCTATAAAGAATAAAGTTGACGAATGTTTAGATGAAATGAAAAAAGCATTTGAAAGTCAGGGGTATGAGATTGTTTTAAGAAAAGGAGATTTTGATGTTGAGTTGCTTCCAAAAAGAATTGCTTTATCTTTTAGTAGTTCTGTATCTTTAAAAAAAGGAGAAGAGATAAGAAATTATCAATCATTAAGTTTTTCAATTAAAAAGAATATTTATGAATTAATTTCAATTGCTAATAGCATATTAAATTCAGAGGCTGCTTATGGCGATGCTGAAATTACGACTTACATGAATTATTATCCAGATTTAAAAGTTGAAAAGAAAAAACAAAATGATGGGACTACTATATACATATTAACTGATAAAAATACTCAAGACAAATTTCAATTTGCTTCAAGAAGTATAGTCTGGCCTCCAGGGTATTTTTAAATAAAATGGACAAAAAAATCAAAAAAGTTGAAATAAGAATTTTCTTAGTGGGTATACTGTTTTTATTATTAATAGGAGTGATTAGTGGTGCTGCTACTTATTGTTGTGAAAAAACAAAAGTTCAAAAAGATGGAAGCGGAGGAGCATGGTGTCAAAATGCTCCAGAAGAACAATGCGATGAAAATTATAGAAAGGCTTCTACTTCATGTGAATCAACAGTTTATTGTAAAAAAGGATGTTGCTATAATGGAAAAGAAGGAACTTGCATGGAGAATACTCCTCAAAGAATATGCCAAGAAGGAGGAGGTTTATGGGCAGATAGTCCTGAATGCGATATTCCTCAATGTGAACTAGGATGCTGTTTAATAGGAGATCAAGCAGCTTTTGTAACTCAAGTAAGATGCAAAAGATTGTCTGCATTATACGGATTAGAGACAAATTTCTTAACTAATATTAAAAATGAAATAGAGTGCATTCGAAGCATTACTTCTGAGGTTGAAGGAGCATGCGTCTTTGAAGAGAGTTTTGAAAGAACCTGCATAAGAACAACAAAAAAAGAATGCTTGGAAAGAAAAAACAGAGGAGAAAATGTTGAATTTTACGAAGGATTATTATGTTCAGCATCTGAATTAAACACTAACTGCGGACCTTCAACAAAAACAACATGCATTGAAGGAAAAGATCAAGTTTATTTTTTAGATACTTGCGGGAATATAGCTAATGTTTATGATTCTTCAAAAATAAATTCAGATGGCACAACATCAGATCCTGAATACTGGAGTAAAATTAAAGATGTAAGTGAAAGTTGCGGTTTCGGCAATAGTAATGCTAATTCCAGAACATGTGGAAACTGTGATTATTACCTTGGAAGCACTTGTAAAGAATATAAAAGAGGAGAAGGAATGAACAGTCCTGTTTATGGGGATTATATCTGTAAGGATTTAGGGTGTGAATGGGGCGGAGAAACATGGAATCATGGAGAGAGCTGGTGTGTGAGTGATTCAGAACACAGACCAGGAAGCAGAGATTTTAGATTATTATGTTATGATGGAGAAGTAATTGTTGAGCCTTGTGCAGATTTTAGAGGAGAAATATGCATTGAAAGTTCTATTCCTTCAGAAGTTACAGGAACTGAAGAATTTAGTGTAGCTGCTTGCAAAGTAAACAGATGGCAAGATTGCATTAATCAAGATAATAAAAAAGATTGTGAAAACGAAGATATAAGGGATTGTAAATGGCTAAGTAAAAGTCAAGATTTGAACTTGTTTATGAAGAATTCAGATGCAGAAGGTATTTGTGTTCCTAAATACCCTCCAGGATTTGATTTTTACAAAGATGATAAAGGAGATGCTGAAAGTATATGCAATTTAGCTGACAAAAGATGTGTTGTAAAGTATGTTAGAAGGTATGAAGGAAGTGAACATCACGTTATTATTGATATTGAAAGAATGATTACAGCCTTGAATGATATATTCTTTCAAGCAGGAACTTATGGCAGAGAGTGGAAAGCAGAAAAAAATGAAGAATGCGAAAAAGAAGAATGGAAAGAACAAGCAAGTTTATTATGTTCAAGTCTGGGAGATTGTGGATCAAGTTTAAATTTCCTTGATGTTAAAGGATATTATAACTTAGATGATTTATATAAATGGGGTGAAAGATTAGATAAAGAAGAAGTTGAAGATGCTTTAAAACAATAAAATGAAAAGAATAAAAAATAAAAAAACAAAAAGCAGTGCAGGAATTGCAATATTACAAATAATGATTTTAGTAATTGGATTTGTAGCTGTTGTGAATAGCATGAAAGTTGTGGATGCTCAACAAACACCAAATTCAGGAAGTACTATGGCAAAAAAAGGAGGCAGTTTACCTTCTCCATCAGGAGGAAGTTCATTCTTATCAAAATTATTTGGAGTTAAAGAACTTAAAAAAGGTAAAAAAGCTGAATTTTGGAGCATGAAAGAAGGAGGAATTGCAGATGCTTTTTTCTCAGGTGTGCAATGGTATGTTGCAGGATATTATGCAGTTAAAT
>CAYLHY010000043.1:0-3464 GCA_964383885.1 Candidatus Woesearchaeota archaeon | reverse complement strand
AGAATTTTCAGTTGATAATTATGATTTTGTTGTATGAATAAGGCAACTTGAGATATTATCTTCTACTTCTTTAGTTTAAGGTTTTAAGGTGTCTCGAATTGCAACTGACATATGGCATTTTACGAAGTTTTGCGTTAGCAAAATTTGGGTGAAGTTCTTCAAGAACCAAACCGTAAAATACCTATTAAGTGACCTGGGGGCGAAGTCCAAAAGTGCAACACCCTTTCCGAAGGAAAGGCTGGCGAGAGTAAAAACAAGCCAAGTCTTTTAAATGATTTTTATATTTGAGTTATCTATTGTAAAGATAGCTAAGTCAGATTCTGCAAATAATTCATCGTCATCTGTTGTAGCTTGTTTTTCTTCACTTATAAATTCAATTGTTTTATTCTCATACTTAAACTTAAAATAAATTTTTGTTTTATATTGTGTATTTGGGTTTTTCTGTTCCTGCGCCTCTGCAATAAATGTATGTGCTTCAGTGCAAGTGTCTTTTGAGATTGTTATAAATTCATATTCTTCATAACCTTCTGGGAAACTTTCAAGCCATTCTTTTGTTATTCTTTTTCCTACTTTTCCATTGTCATAATTTGTTAATTCTAAAATTGTTATATCTTTATCCAAACAGTTTTTGATAGTATAAAAATATCTTGCTCCTGTACCAGAAAACTTTTTTGGATTGTATATATAAGAGGTCTCTATTTTAATATACCCTCCTAAAGGGCAGTCTATTTCACAAGAAGTATGGTTTTCTTCAGCTTCGCATCTTTGGTTTCCGCAACAAGGAATTATGTCCTTATTTATGCATTTTTTTAAGTGGTAATCATAACTATCTTCTGTGCATTTATTAGAATCATCACAATTTGAACAATCATCTGGACAATTTTCATAAGTTTCTTTATAATCCCCACTCAACTCGCATTCACCATTGCCGCAACAATTGTCTATAGGTTTATGGACACATTTAAAATCTGTTTCCTCTGAACAAAAATCTTCTGTGCATTCATTAAAATCATCGCAAGAATCAGGGCAACTTTTGAAAATGTTTGTAAAAAAGAATAGAATTACAAAAACAAATATTAAAAACATAATTGCAATAATCCCTCTTTTTTTCATATTGTATTATTTAATGAAACATCATATATAAAATTAACTCTTTACATCAATTTTTTCAAGCATTTTTTATGTCTGATAAGCATCACAATCAGCGGTCAGACGAATAGAACTGGAAATTCCCGAGCTGGAGCGAGCAATTTGGGCGGACCCATTAAGTCCCTCTTTTAGAAGTTGACTGAGCGAAGCGAAGGAGAAGTCAGCTGAAGGGATTTAACATAGGAAATTTAACGAAGTCCTCGTTAAAGGATTTAGGCAAAGCGAGGTGCAAAGAGTGAAGCTGTTTCTTGACTTGGAGCGAAGAGTAAGGCTCGGGCTGACAAAGTTTTCCAAAAGTCAAGATTTGATTTCGTAAAAACAATTTGAAAAAATCTTCTGATACTCTCTTCTTTAGTAATTTAAACACGTTATTTTTCTTTTCTCTTTTTTATCCACTTATCATAAATTTTCCTTAGTAACATTCCCAAAAGAATCATTGAGAATATAAGAGAATAATTAGTGTTAAATTTTATATACCTGTAGAAAAAATAAATAATTAAACCCATCCAAATCAAATAACCTAAAACTTTTATTAGCAACCAAAGTTTTTTAAAAAAATTATTTATTTTTTTACTATTAAAAGTTAGAGGGATTTCTAAAGGCATCTTATTTTTTAAAAGAAAAATAAATTTAAATACCTTTCTAGAAAACATTTTTTGTTTCAAAATTCAATCTTAAAAAGGTTTGGAGTTTTGGGGTGAATTCTAATAGTCAGGTCGCTGCTTGTTTTAAATTTTAACGAAAGGTTTAAATATTGTGCAGACTATTCTCATACCTAGGGTTTATGAATCCAAATCTGGTTGAGTTTTAGAAGTAAAAAAAGAGGATTTGTTGAAGAAGAGAAAATTTATTTCAACAATTAACAATACAGCCACAAGTTTAAGAACTTTAAAAAATAAACAGGAGGTAACAAATGAAAATAGCTGTAAGTTCAGCAGGAAAAGATTTAGACAGTAATGTTAGTAATGTGTTCGGGAGATGTCCATATTTTATCATTGCTGAAATTGAAAACAAAAAAATAACAAAAACTAAAGCAATAAAAAATACAAGTGCGAAGCAGATGGGTGGAGCAGGCATTTCTGCTGCTCAAACAGTTGCAGAAAAAGATGTGAAGGCTGTAATAACAGGAAACATTGGCCCCAGAGCTTCTGATGTGCTAAAGCGATTTAACATTGAAGTTTATAAAGGAAGCGGGGCAGTAAAAGAAGTTTTGCAAAAATTTACAGATAACAAACTTAAGAGAATTCAATAAAGAATCTGTAAGGAAATGAAAATAGTAATCCCGACAGATAGCAAAAAAGGATTAGATGATACTGTAGCAGAACATTTTGGTAGATGTAATACTTACACTTTTCTTGATGAGAAAGGCAAAGTTATTGAAATAATAGATAACACAAGTGAACATTTAGGGGGTTCTGAATTACCGCCAAAACTTATGAAAAAACATGAAGCAGATGTTTTATTATGTAGAGGGCTTGGTCCAAGGGCTCTTAATTTATGCAAACAATTAGGAATAGATGTATATGTAGGCCAAGCAGAAACAGTTAAAGAAATGTTTAGGTTATGGAAAGACAAGAAAATTAAAAAAGCAGATTTTGAAGATGTTTGTGGAGAGCATAGAATATGAAAATTGCAATTACAGGGGGAAAGGGCGGAACAGGTAAATCTACAATAGCAACTGCTTTAGCTTATAAATTAGCAAAAACAAAAAAGGTTTTGCTTCTGGATTTAGATGTTGATTGTCCAAATGATAACTTAATTCTTGGGGTAAAAATAAAAAGAGTTAAAGATGTTGAAACAATGATTCCAAAATTCGATTATAAAAAATGTGTAAAATGCGGTTTATGTTCAAGAGTATGTAAAGAACATGCAATTGTTTTTGTTAAAGGAAAATATCCTTTTGTAATTCCTGAGCAGTGTATTGGGTGTAAAGCTTGTAAAATTGCCTGCCCAAAGAAAGCTATAACTGAAGCAAGACAAAAAATAGGAGAGATTTTTGTTGGTAAAAAAGGGAAGCTTACTTTAATAGGAGGGGGAATGAAACCAGGAATTGAAGAATCAAGCTTAATTGTAAACGAAGTAAAAAAATTTTCAAAGCAATACGAAAAAAATTATGATTATGTGATTGTTGATACTTCTGCAGGAACTCACTGTCCTGTGATAAGTGCTTTAATTGGTTGTAAGGTTGCTTTTGCAGTAACAGAACCAACACCTCTTGGTCAGCATGATTTAGAATTAATTTTAAAATTAATAAAAAAACTGAAAATTAAATCTTACATTATTTTAAATAGATCAGATATTGCAAATAAAAAAAC
>CAYLHY010000042.1:0-4086 GCA_964383885.1 Candidatus Woesearchaeota archaeon | reverse complement strand
ATGGTTTGCCTATTCCCTGCATCATGGCTTTAACCAGACTGAGCTACAGGCTCATGCTTATGTATACTAAATTACAACTCTTTTTATTTATAAAAGTTATGAAATGAGAAAAATACTAAGATTTAAAAACCAATTTTCTATCAGTAAAATATGGTTAAAGGAATGTATCATTATATCAGGGAAGCATGGAAAAAACCAGATAAAAAAACTCTTAGAGAGAGAATGATTGAATGGAGAAAAGGGAGTGTTTTTACTAAAGTTGATAAACCTTTGAGATTAGATAGAGCAAGAGCTCTTGGCTATAAGGACAAAAAAGGTTTTGTAATCATTAGAGTTAGAATTAGAAGAGGCGGACATAAAAGACCTCGTCCAAACAAGGGAAGAAGAAGTAAAAGACTTCATACTAGAAAAACTTTGAAAATGAGTTATAAATGGATTGCAGAACAAAGAGCTGAAAGAAAATTCAAAAACCTAGTTACATTAAATTCTTATCTTATTGGAAAAGATGGCATGCATTATTTTTATGAAGTTATAATGGTGGATCCTTCAAGACCAGAGATTAAAAATGATAAAACTCTTAATTGGATTTGTGAGAAACAAAATCAAAAAAGAGCTATGAGGGGATTAACTTCTGCTGGAAAAAAATCAAGAGGATTAAGAAAAAAAGGTCCTTCTAAAACCAGGCCAAGTGTAAGGGCTGGAGGAAGAAAAGGGAAATAATTTATTAAAAACCTTTTTATATATGTTTGTTCTATTGTGATTAATAAGGAGGTGAAAATGCTTTCAAAAGAACCTATTGATTTAGATAAAGTTAAGGAAAAAGATATTGACAAAGAAATTTTAAGATTAGGAATGATTGCAGAGTTGGATGCAGTAAATCTTTATGAACAGCTTGCAGCAAAAACAAAAAACAAAAAAATAAAAGCTGTTTTATTGGATATTGCAAAAGAAGAAAAAACTCATGTAGGAGAATTTCAAGCACTTCTTTTAGAACTTGATAAAGAACAAGAAAAAGAATTAGAAGAAGGAAAAAAAGAAGTTAATGAAATATAACTGAAACTTACTTAAAGGATTTTAAATTTAAAATGCTGTACAAGAAAATAGCAGAAGTTTATGAAGTTCTTTCAAAAACAACAAAAAGGCTTGAAAAAATAGATATTCTTTCTAAATTTATAAAAAAAATTTTAGAAAAGGATAAGGATGTTATGTATCTTCTTCTTGGAAGAGTTTTTCCAGAATACAGTGAGAAAAAAATAGGAATAAGTAATCAATTAGCAATACAAGCAATATCAAAATCTACAGGAGTAGAAAAAAAAGAAGTTGTTAGAGAATGGAAAAGAGTTGGAGATTTAGGTAAGGTAGCAGAGGAGCTTATTTCTAGAAAAAAACAATCAACTTTGAGAAGCAGTGTTTTAACTGCTGAAAAAGTCTTAACAAACATCAGAAAACTTCCTGAATTAGAAGGAAAAGGAACAATAAGCAGAAAACTTTCATTAATAACAGAGCTTTTAACTTCTGCTTCTCCAATTGAAGCAAAATATCTTATAAGAACTCTTATTGGAGATTTAAGAATAGGAGTTCAGGAATCTACAATCAGAGATGCCATGGCAAAGGCTTTTTTTAACAATAAAAAAGAATCTGCAGAAAAAATTCAAAGAGCTTTAGACAGAACTAATGATATTGGAGATGTTTTTGTTATGGCTAAAAAAAAGAATCTGAAAAAATTAGAATCTGTGGGAATAGAAGTAGGAAAGCCTGTGAAGGTTATGCTTGCGCAAAAAGCATCATCTATATCTGAAGGATTTAAAAAATTAGGAAAACCCTGCGCGATTGAATACAAATATGATGGATTTAGAATGATAATTCATAAGAAAAATCATTCTGTGACTCTTTTTACCAGAAGGCTTGAAAATGTAACAAAACAATTTCCAGAAGTTGTTGATTATGTGAATAAGTATGTTAAAGGAAAGAGTTTTATTCTTGATTCAGAGGCAGTCGGGTGGAATAGGGAAACTAAAGAGTATCAGCCATTTCAACAAATTAGCCAGAGAATAAAAAGAAAATATGATATAGAAAAATTACAAAAACAACTTCCTGTAGAGATAAATGTTTTTGATATACTTTATTATAATGGAAAATCTCTAATAGATACTCCTTACAAAGAAAGAGCAAAATTAATAAGAAAGATTATTAAGAAAACACCTTATAAAATAATTCCTTCTAAAATGATAATAACAGGAGATGAGAAAAAAGCTGAAGCTTTCTTTAAATCAGCTTTAAAAGATAACCAAGAAGGAGTTATGATGAAAAATCTTAATGCAGTATATCAGCCTGGAAAAAGAGTCGGACATATGCTGAAAGTAAAGCCAGAAGAACGTGAATTAGATTTAGTTATTACAGGAGCAGAATACGGAACAGGAAAAAGAAAAGGATGGATGTCTTCTTTTATTTTATCTTGCAAGGGCAGAAAAAAAGGAGAGTTTTTAGAAATAGGAAAAGTTGGAACAGGAATCAAAGAAAAAACTGAAGGTTCTGGAGTAAGTTTTGAGGAGTTGACAAATATTTTGAAAAAATATGTTATAGAGGAAAAAGGCAAAAAAGTAAAAATAAAACCTAAAATTGTAGTTTCTGTTACGTATCAAGAAATACAAAGATCTCCTAATTACAGCTCTGGATGGGCTTTAAGATTTCCAAGATTTACTGCTTTGAGGCCAGATAAACCTCTTTCAGAGATAGCAGACTTAAAAGAAATAGAAGAAAATTTTAAAAAACAAAAAAGAAATTGGAGATATGGATAATAAATTTATTAAGGTTGGAAATCCGACGAGCCTTTTAAAAAGCTTTATAAATATAGATTTCTGTTTATAAATATCAAATGGCAAAAAAATCAGAGTCTACATATAAAATTCAGAATATAGTAGCAACAGCTTCTTTAGGAAAACCTGTACCCTTGACTAAACTTGCAAGAACTCAGCCAAATACAGAATACAATCCTCAAACATTTCCAGGATTAGTTCTTAGAATTAAAGAGCCGAAATCTGCTGTTTTAGTTTTTTCTTCAGGAAATCTTGTATGCACAGGAACTAAATCAATTGCTCAAGTTCAAAAGGTAATTCAAGCAGTTATAAAACAATTAAGAAAAATAAATGTGAAAATTACAACTAAACCAAAAATAACTGTGCAGAATATAGTTGCATCAGGAGCAATTAATCTGAAGTTGAATTTGAATTTTCTTGCTTTAGAAATGGAAAACACAGAGTATGAGCCAGAGCAGTTTCCAGGATTAGTTTATAAATTAATAGAACCAAATGCCACTTTTTTATTGTTCAGCAATGGGAAGTTTGTATGCACTGGAACAAAAAACAGAAAACAACTGGATTTCAGCATTGTTCATCTTCTGAAAAATGTTAAAGAGGCTTTAAAGAATTTAAAAAGATAATCATTCAATGCACTATATACAATTCTTCATATAAATATATAAAAACTATTTTTATTTTTCCTGATTTATGGAAGAATCTCCTGAAAAAAATCAAAGTAAGGATAGCAATGAATCTATTTCAGAATCTATTTCCAACAGCCCTGATTTCAAAGACACTGTTTCTAAGGCAGAAGAATTATTAATTGAAGCTAAAAATTTCTTTGATTTTCACAAAAAAGAACTTGGAGAATCTTTGAGAAAAGAACAAAATGTTATTTTTATTGATTTTATGGCTCTTACTGAATTTTCCAACATACTGGCTGATGAAGTGATTACAAATCCTGAGGAAACTTTGCAGATAATTGAACAAGCTATTGAACAATCAGGACTAGTGGATAATGCAAGAGTTAGATTAGTTAATCTTCCAAAAATTCAAGAGATTAAAATTAGAAACATACGTTCAAGACATTTGAATGAATTAGTTGTAATTGAAGGAATTATAAGGCAAGCAAGTGATGTCAGGCCTCAAGTAGTTAATGCTAAATTTGAATGTCCGAGTTGCGGGACAATTATCTCTGTTTTGCAGATGGAAAAAAAGTTTAGAGAGCCAAGCAGATGTTCTTGCGGAAGAAGAGGAGGATTTAAATTAATAAGCAAGGAAATGGTGG
>CAYLHY010000041.1:0-4786 GCA_964383885.1 Candidatus Woesearchaeota archaeon | reverse complement strand
ATGTAACTCCGTCTTCATTTTTAAGCTATACTAATTCAGATTCTTTTGTTTTTCAGTTTTTATTAACAGAGAAAAATAAAGGTTCTTATCCTGGACCTCAATTTGCTCCCTTTTATTTAAAAGTATATGATACTTGGGGGAATAATTTTTATTCTCCTAATCTAGTTAATTTATCTTCTTCAGAAACAACATTGTCTGAGTTGAAGAATATTTTAATTCCAGATGGAAACAAAGATGAAGGTAATTATACTTGGATTGTTTTTGCAAAAGACATTTATCCAAATGGGAGCACAATAAGAGAAGTGAATTTAACAGGAATAATAATAAGAGACACAATAAATCCAAATATAAGTATTATTTTCCCTGAATCAAAAAATTATTCTGAAAAAGTTACTAACATAACATATTCTGTTAGTGATGATAATTTAGATTATTGCGTGTTTAACAATGGAAGTGCTAGTGAAAATCTTTCTTGCAGTAATGGTGTAAATGTTTATAACACTGAAAGTGTTGAAGGAAATAATCAATGGAGTGTAACTGTTTATGATAAGGCAGGAAATTCAAATGTGAGTTCAGTTAGTTTTTTTGTAGATAGTTTAGCCCCAAATGTAAAGATTATAAGCCCTCCTGTTAATGGAAGTTCATATAATTATGATTTTACTGAATTAAACTTTAGTGTGTTTGATGTTGCATTAGATACTTGCTGGTTTAATAATGGAACAGATGAATGGATTATTAATTGTTCAGAAAATTTAACTGGAATAAGTTCAAGGGAGGGTTCTAATAATTGGACTATTTATGCTAATGACAGCTTTGGACATGTAAATAGTTCTACAGTTGTTTTTAGTGTTGATACAACTCCTCCTGTAATAATTCTGAATAATGAAAGTTATACAAACGTGGAAATTAATACAGAATATATTGAGTATGGCGCTACTGCTTGGGATAATGTTGATAAAGATGTTACAAGCAGGATTATTATTGATAATTCTTCTTTAGATACAAGTGTTTTAGGAACCTATATTGTAACTTACACTGTTAGTGATTCAGCAGGAAATACTGCTCAGAAAAACAGAACAGTTATTGTTCAAGACACAACCCCTCCAGTTATTACTTTAAATGGAAGCAATCCTCAGTATATAAAATATAATACTTCTTACATTGAATTAAATGCAAGTGTTACTGATAATTCAGGAGAAAGTTTAAATGTTGATATTGATAGTTCAAGTGTTGATGTAAATACCTTAGGAAGTTATAATGTAAGTTATTATGCAGAAGATTCTTCAGGAAATAATGTCACTGTTATAAGGCAGGTAATTGTTCAAGACATAACTTCTCCAATTATTACTTTAAATGGAAACTCTTCTATTGTTATTGAAAGAACAGATAACTATTCAGACAAAGGAGCAACTGCTTGGGATAATTATGATGGAAATTTAACTGATAACATTACAATAATTTACAATGATGTAAATACAGATGTTGTTGGAAATTACTCAGTTGTTTATTATGTTAAAGACAGCAATGGAAATAATGCAACTGCTGTTAGAAATGTTGAAGTTATTGACATTGTAACTCCTTTAATAAGTGTTTATAATCCTGTTGATAATACAACTTATACAACTAATCTTATTCAATTAAATGTTGAAAGCAATGAGCCTGTAACTTGGGAATACAGTATTAATAACGGAAGCAGGATTTCTTTTAATGTAAATGAAACTATAAGTCTGTCAAATGGAGATTATAATATGACTATTTACTGCAGAGATGCAGGAGGGAATGAAAATTTCACTATTGTTTCATTTAAAGTTAATAAACCTTCTTACTCTGGTTCTGGAGGCGGGGGAGGAAGCTGTTCAAATAAGTATAATTGCACTAAGTGGAGTAAATGGTCTATATGTGAAAATGGAATTCAAGATAGAGTCTGCTTGAAGATTGAAACAGTTGCTTGTGGAAAAGGAATGACTCTTGCTGAAATAAATAAAGGACAAACACAGGAATGTAGTTTTTCAATTGTTAAGGCTTCTTCATCTGAAGAATCTGTAAATGAAAATGAGAATCTTGAAGAAAAAGAACAAGAACAAGGAAAAGTTTCTGGAATTACAGGAGGAGTTATAGGATTTGCTAAATCTGGTAAAGGCATTCTTGCTATAATTGCTTTATTAGCTTTATTAGGAGCAGCAGGAGTAGTATATTATAAGAAAAGAAAGAATAATATGAAATTGTGAAACTGAAAATTATAAAATGCTTTTGAATTTTATTTTAAATAATATTCTTATTGTGGTTTTTATTTTTTCTTTTATTCTCTTAATTCCTTTAATGTTATTTTTTATATTGCCTTGGTTATTCGGGGCGCCTTATGAACCAACAGAAGAACAAAAAATAAAGAAAATTATCAAATTAGCAGAAATAAGCAAAAAAGATAAAGTTGCAGATTTAGGAAGCGGAGATGGAAGAATTGTTATTGAGATGGCCAAAGCAGGAGCAAAGGAATCCCATGGATTTGAAATAAATCCTATATTGGTGTGGTTATCAAGAAGAAAAATAAAAAAATTAGGATTAGAAAAAAAAGCTTTTATTCATTGGAAAAATTTTTGGAAAACGAGTTTTAAAGAATATAATGTTGTTGTATTGTTTCAATTTTCTACAATAATGAATAAATTAAAAAGAAAATTAAAAAAAGAACTTAAAAAAAATTCTAAAATTATTTCATACTATTGGAAATTTCCAAAATGGAAACCTGTAAAAACAAAGGAAAATATTTATTTGTATATAACTTAATATCAAAATGAAAAGATATGAAAAAGATATAATTCTTGGAACTTCTTTAACTTTTATTGGAGTGTGGCTGTTGTATTCTATTAGTTTGAGCCTTATTGCAGGATGGTTGATTATAATTATAGGAAAAATAATGATTTTTATGGGAATTTTTGAGTATAGAGATTTTAAGAGAGCACTAAGAGGAGATGATTTAAATAAAGATTCAAAGTTAATTAAAAAAATAAGAAAAATAATCAGGAAAAGATACTCTTAAATTAATTAAGTATTAAATTATAAATCCCTAGTATGAGTATAATTAAAGTACCTATTGCATCTCCAGGAATAAAAGGAATAGGAGCCCATATTAAAGCAGCAGCTATTAATAGGAATATTCCTTGGTTATGATAATTTAAAAATTTAGACATTTTTTGTTATTTTTGTTTAATAAAATAATAAATTATACCAGCTGTAACAACTGTACTAATTAGGATTATAATTGAATTTGTAATTTCACTGTTTAAAGGAATGAGTGCTATTTTCATTGCATATATCCCAAAAATAATCAATACAAAAAAGAATACTGCTTGGGAGATAAATTCCCATGCTTGGGATTCTTCGCTTGTTTTTATTATTTTTTTAAGATAAAATGCAAATATAAATCCAAATATTAGAAGAAGCAATCCTCCTGTGAAAGCAGGGATTGCAATTAAAACAACTGAAAAATAATCAGTAATTGCAGGAATTTTTAGCTGATTTAATCCAATATTAATAAATATTATATAAATAGACCATCTGATAATAAATAATGTTAAATCAATGAATCCTTTTTTAATATGCTTTTTTAAATCTATTTTTTCAGATAATTTTTTAAGCAAATAATCAATTACTTGCCCTAAAAAAATTCCAAATGCAATAATTCCTAAAGCAGAAAAACCTCTAATTATAAGCTCATTAAGAGTTAAATCTAATTGCTCATAAAATGCCATTTGATTACCTTATTAATGAAGTTGCAAGGGTTTTTAAGTTTAATTATTTAGTTTATTTTTTAACAGTTTTAGAGTCTGTATGTTCTTGTTGTGAGGTTTTTTTCTCGAGTTTTTCTAAATTTTGTAATCCTTCATGAACTTTTTCTGTAATTTCTTTATGAGATTCTTTTGTTTTTTTTGTAATAACTTTGTATAATTCAAGAGTTTGTTTAGCTATATTATCCCAACTGAAATCTTTAGAACGCTCAATTCCTCTTTTTCCATATCTTGCTCTTAATTTGTAATTTTTTGCTAGATATAAAATTGCTTTGGAAAACGACTTAGCGTCTAAGGGGAGTATTATTCCTGCATTTTCAACAACTTCTGGAAGAGCTCCTTTATCAGATACAATAACTGGTTTTCCGCATGCCATTGCTTCTAAAACAGTCATTCCAAAAGATTCGTATAATGAAGGCTGAATAAGCATCATGCATTCATTATATTTTTTAGCTAATTCCTCTCTGTTTAGGATTTCTTTCTGCCAAATAAACCTGTTTGGGAATTTTTTTTGAAGATGTTCAAATTGTTTTACTGTTTTTTGAAGAGATTCAGGAACATTTTCATCTGAAGCAATAACTTCAAAAATAAGTTCTTTGTTATAATGAAGAACAGTATTAATGATTCTAGGAAGCATTTCAATTCCTTTTTCAGGAGAAAATCTTCCAACATACAAAATCTTTTTTTGTTCTGGGATAGAATTATCTGGTTTAAAGACATTTAAATCAACTCCGTTTGGGATATAATAAACTTTTTTTTCTTTGATAGGATAATTTTTTAGAATTTCTTTTTTAAGAGTATTTGAAACTGCAATAATTGCATCTGCATGCTGAATTGTTCCTTCCATCCATTTGAAAATATTTGAATATTTTTGTTCTTCTTTTGACATTAATTTTAATCTGTTTTTTTCAAGAGAGTGAACAGTATTTACCCATTTTATGTTTCCTAAATATTTTGAAACAAAAATTCCTCCTAAAATTCTGCTATTGCTGTGGATTAAATCA
>CAYLHY010000040.1:0-4792 GCA_964383885.1 Candidatus Woesearchaeota archaeon | reverse complement strand
ATTTATATCCTTTTAGATACCCTATTGCTTCACAATACTCTCTAAATCCTTCATAAAGTTCTCTAAAAATTGTTTTTGAAGTTTTTACAGTAAGAGGGATTTCTTTTGCAGTTTCAATAGCCTGTATTGAAGATTTAAATAAACTTGAAGCTCTTATTTTGTTTTTCATTACTTTTTTTACTTTTCCGTCTTCTAAACAAAACTCAAAATTCATTACAAAACCTCCAGCTCTCCAGACAGGACAATTCCGTTACATATGCTGTTTATTAAATTAGGGTTTAATTTTTTTGTTTTTTTCCAGGATTGTTTATCAAATTTATGAATTGTAACTTTTCTGTTTAGTTTTTTTTCATATTTTTCAGTTGAAAAATCTTTTTTAATATTCGATATTAAGCATATATCTACATCACTGGTCATATCATCCATTGCAAAAGCATAACTGCCGAATAAAACAACAACAGGAAAATCATAGCTCTTTTCTAAATCTTCAACAATATTGGATTCTCTGATTTTTTCTAAGTTGTAATATAATTTAAGATTCAAAGTTTTTTTATTTAAAAACAATTTATAAAAGGAATACCTTCTCTCTTTTTTTAAAGATAAAAATTTTTCTTTAACTAATCTATTCAGATATTGTCTAACTGTGGTATGATTAATTTTTAAAATCCTAGAAAGCTCTCTTATGCCAAATTTTCTGTTAGGATTCTCAAAAAAAGGTTTTAAGATGGTTATTTTTCTTTCCATATGGAAATATATATTTCCAATTGTTTATAAATCTTTCCATTAAACTTTATAATTGTTATTTTACTTAATTATTCTAATCATTTATTGGGAACACTCATTTCTTTAATTCAAGACAAGCTAACACCCTAAGATGATAAATCTTGCCTTTGACTAGCATTCCAGCATAATCTATTTTTGATTCTTTTTTAACACCATTCCATGAAAACCAGAAAACATTTTGAATTGTGTTGACTAATCCAATAATTCATTTCTTTAGATAATTTGATAGAATTTAAAAGAGAATTCAGTGATTAAAAATTAATTTTTAATTTATGAATAAATGAATATAAATGTTTAAAAATATTTTTATTTTTCAAAACAAAATGAGTTCATTAAAAAATTTAGGAATTGAATGCACTTATGATTCAATTGATCCAGAAGGATTACATTACTCAGTTTCAATAAAACAAGATAGATTAAAAAGTCCTAAACAATCAAAAAAATATTTTAGAGAGATTATTGATGCAATTTCTAAAGATGCCTCTAAAAAAGGAGGATTAGACCATTTAACTCTTTCTCTTGATGAAGAAATTTATCTTGGAAATTTGAAGTCAGTTGTAAAAGATTTATCACGTAAAGAACAAAAAAATTTAGAACTCTTTAAAAAATTATCATATTCAGTTAAAAAATTTTCAGTTACAGGAGGAATAATTGGAGGAGGACTTGTTGGACTAATTTTTGGATACGAGCCAATAACAGAATGGGCTACAAACATAGCAGAACGTATGAATGAGATTTCATATTTATTAGCTCCTGCAACTGGATTAATACAAGCAGGCATCTCTATTCTTGGAACTCTGGCAACTACTTTGTTTGGTTCTGCTTTTGGAGGAATGTTTGGAGAATTAATCTCTAATCCTTGTGATCTTTTAAGAATACAACAGGTATGGAGAGTTGAACGTTACAAAAGTTTAGAACAAGCATTATTACAAGTTGAGCATGAAACAAGTCATGAAATGAGTTAATAAATCTGAATAAAATCATTAATTAAACTACTAACTCTACATCATGCCATTCTTCTTTTTGACATCTAACAATTTTCAATAATTCTGATTTTTCTATTTTTAGTGCATAGTGGAATTTTCATTTCTGCATTAAGAAATAAAAAAATTTTATATATCTCTTTTCATATATAAAATAATGTTAATTATTCCAGGTCAATTGATAGCAATTGCAACTTTTCCAGGTGTAATTTTTCATGAGATTGGACATAAACTATTTTGTGATCTGAGCGGTGTTAAAGTCTATAAAACATGTTATTTTAGATTTGGCAATCCTTCTGGGTATGTAATACATGAAAAGCCAAAAAATTTTAAACAATCATTTTTTATTTCTGTTGGGCCTTTTATTACAGGCACTATCTTTGCACTATTATTTTTTCTATTTTCAAGAATGTTTCCAGCAGAATTAGGATTTGAATTATTTTTTATTTGGATTGGTGGTTCAATTGCTATGAATTCTTTTCCAAGCTCTGGTGATGCAAAATCCCTTTGGAAAGAAACCAATAGACATGTTAAAAATAATTTTCTAGCTCTAATTGGCTATCCATTTGCATTAATTATTTGGGTAGCCAACATTCTAAGCATCATATGGTTTGATCTAATCTATGCTATTTTGCTTTATAGCTTGATTAATCCTCAGATATTGTCTTCTTGATTGTTTCTCTGATTTTAACAACAAAACCTTAAAAACCCTCGTCTCTTTTTAAAAACATGCAAAAAGAGGATATTAATAGAGTTGAAAATACTGAAACACAAAAATCTCCTATAAAACAGGAACAAATTCACGATATTATTTACAGCAGAGAAATCGGCTGGCAGGAAATAATTTATGATTTAATTAACACAGAACAATTAGATCCTTGGGATATAAATATAACAATTCTTACAAACAGTTATCTTAAAAAAATACAGGAAATGGAAGAAGCTGATTTTTTTATTTCTAGTAAAGTCTTACTAGCAGCTGCATTGCTTTTAAGAATTAAATCTGAGATTTTGCTTAACAAATATATAAAGAGTATAGATGAAATTCTTTTTGGAAAAAAACAAGAAAAAAAATACGAAACTGAAAGAATAGAATTAGATGAAGAAATCCCTGAATTAATCCCGAAATCTCCAATGCCTCGATTTAAGAAAGTAACCTTACAGGAATTAATTCAAGCTTTAGATAAAGCAATAACAACAGAAAATAGAAGAATTAGAAAAGAAATAATAAACAAAAACGCTTTAAGAGAAGCAAGTATCTCTCTTCCTAAGAAAAAAATAAGCATTAAAGACAGAATAAAAGAAATTTATAATAAACTGTTCAATCATTTTCAAGAAAACAAAAAGCAAAAAAAAGTCACTTTTACTGATTTTGTTGGAAAAGATAAAGAAGCAAAAGTAGTTTCTTTTTCTCCTCTTTTGCATTTAGAAACACAAAAAAAAGTATTTTTAGAACAGCAGAATCACTTTGATGAAATTCATATATGGCTTAGTCATATTTATTTAAAACATAATCCAGACCCAATAAAACTTTTAGCAGAAGAACTTGAAGCAGAACTTCAAAAAGAATTAGACAAAGAACAAAGAAAAAGATTAAAAAAAATTCAAAAAGAATTTAAAAATCCTTTAGGTGATGCATAAAATTGTAACTACCATAAAGTAAGGAAAAACAAAAAGTTTATAAATTCAAATAATTAAGAAAAAATATGAATTCAGAAATCCATAAATCATATTTTGAAAGTCTTGAAAAATTCAACAGCGAAGCAGATAAATATGAAGGAAAACTTGTAAAGTTAATTGCTGAATTTGTAGAACCAAAGAATAAAAAAGTATTAATAGTAGATGATGAAGAATCAAATCAAACTGTTTTGTCTTCAATTTTAAGAGAATTTAAGTATGTTCCTTTTTCTGTTAGGAATGGAGAAGAAGCTTTAAAATTTCTGGAAAATAATGATGTATATGCTGCGCTTGTAGATAATAACATGCCTGTAATGACTGGTGAAGAATTTATTTATTTTCTTAGAAAAAGAGAAGCTAGGAAAATAAGAAGAAACAGGAATTTTAAACCATCTTATTTAATTGCAATGGGACAAGGACTTTCTAAAAAAGCTTTGGAAATGTGCAATGCAGAAATAAGCAAACCAATAGACATGCATGAACTTTTGTATGTTCTTGATAAAAGAACTCGTTTGCATAAAAAAAATTCCAAAGTTTATTCTCAGTAAATTAAAACCTTTTTAAATTTTCATTTGCTGATATTATAATGAGATTAGGAGTATTATTTTCAGGCGGAAAAGATTCTTGTTTTTCTGCTTTTAAAGCAAAACAAGCAGGCCATAAGTTAGTATGTTTAATAAGTCTTTATTCTAAAAATCCTAACAGCTATATGTTTCATACTCCTAATATAAATTTAACTAAAAAACAAGCAGAAGTTATGAATCTTCCTTTATTAATTCACAAAACTCTTGGAATTAAAGAACAAGAACTTAAAGATCTGCAGGAAGCAATTAAAACTGCAATAGACAAGTATAATATTGAAGGAATTGTGACCGGTGCATTGCATAGTAAATACCAAGCTTCAAGAATACAAAAAATTTGTGATGACTTAAACATAAAATGCATTAATCCTTTATGGCATGCAGATGAAATTGAATATCTAAAAAATCTTATTAAAAGCAGATTTAAAGTAATGATTGTAGGTGTTGCTGCTTATCCATTAGATGAATCCTGGTTAGGCAGGATTATTAATCAAGAGTTTATTCAAGATGTTAAAAAGCTGAAAGATAAATATAAAATACATCCAGCAGGAGAAGGAGGAGAATTTGAAACTTTTGTATTAAACTGCCCTTTATTTTCTAAAGAATTAATGATATTAAAAAGAAATGTTTTTGGAAAAGGAAATTCTTGGAAAATGGAAATTGAGGTTGAATGAGATTAATTTTTTTATAATTCCTTAATATTGATTTCATTTCAAAAGACCTCCGAATATTTTTCTGCTTATAGGTATTGCTGTGAAAATTACATCA
>CAYLHY010000039.1:0-4869 GCA_964383885.1 Candidatus Woesearchaeota archaeon | reverse complement strand
ACATGAAAAAGTTTCATTATCATACTCGTAATCTTTCCAATCTTTTGTAAGATTATAAAATTCTTTTTTTGAAATAAATTCTAAAGGTTCAAAGATTTTCCAAATTTCTTTTTTAATTTCTTTCCAGGAGAAAAATATTTTGTTAACCTTAAACAAAATTAATTTTTTATCTTTCAGAAAATATATGCTAAAAGGTTGTTCAATAATATCTGGAGAGAGTAATTTTCCAAATTTTAAAAATTCAGATAATTTTTCTGTATTATTTGCTACTCCAAATAAAATACCTCTATCTTTCCTAAGCTCTGCTATGAAATTTTTTAGTCTTAATTTATTCTTTTCAAATATGCGTTCTAAAGAATATTCATCTAGATTAGATATAAGAAAATCATCGATTATTATAGGATCTTTTATAGCAAATACCTTTTCTCTCCTTCCAATTCCAAAAAAGTAAAATGAAGGTTTCATAAATCTTAAAGTTATTTTAAAATTAATAAAATTTTTGGAAATCTGGCCAGCCCAGAATTGCAACTAACATATCGCCGTTAAGCGAAGTCGTTCCGAAGGAACGATTTGGGGCGAATAGCGAAGCGTTAATGAGCCCGCTTAACGGCTGTTATCTGTCCCGTTAGGGCGAGGATGCTCGTAAGAGCACCGCAGAGTTCCCGAGGGCGCACAAAAGATATTTATATATTTTGGAAATTACTATTCTTATGACTAGAGCATCAGAATTAAGTTATCTTATCGAAATTGAATTACTGCAAAACGAGATTGTAGAAGAATCTCAAGCAATAAGTGGGAAGGATTTAATAAAGCTCCTCAAAAGAGATGCGCCATTGTATATTGAATGGATGGGTGAGGAAAAATTTTACAAGTATCTTAAGTTAGCCTTGACTATGTCAGATAATATTAAAGATCCCGAAACTGCAAAATTCATAGAAAGAAATTGTAGAAATTATATTCCTCTCGTTCGGGATTCAGAAATAGATCCTTATAACTTTAAGACTTACAAAGAAGCCAGATATTGGATGTATAATGGGAAAAACAAAGGTTGGTCGTTTGCTTCAGGGATCGATGAGCAAACAATCCAGATGAAAAATGAAGGTTATCCACTTAAAAAAATTAAAAATTTATCAGAAGTGAAAACAGATGATGATTTTTGGGGATTTGTAAATACTTGGTTAGAGAATAATTGGAGGATTCACCATAAATAAATTTAGGGACTTAAAAATTTTCCTAAGCGCGCCCGAGGGAATTACAGATAACATATGCCGTTAAGCGAAGCTTCCGTTAGGAAATTTGGGTGAAGCAACGAAGTTGCGAAACCGCTTAACGGCTGTTATATTCCCCAAGCGAAGCGCAGGGTCGAGTAGCGCAGGCGTAAGCCGAGCAACGCAGAAGTCACGAGGGCGCGCGAAACTTTAACAAATGAGTCAAATCTCCGATTATATATGTTTTAATTTTTAAATTTTTATCAAAGTCAAAAATTGAAATACTTGCGCTAGGTAGTTTAGCAACATAAACACTTTCGTTTAATGGTAAATTGAGAATTTGACATATGAGGGATTTTATAACTTCTTTATGGCTTACTATCAATATAGAATGCTTTCCATGTTTTTTCTTTAGATATTCCCAGAAATTTTTTGTTCTCTTTTCTAATTCTTCTTTTGTTTCTATTTTCTCCTTGAGTTTTAGTATTTTGAAAGCCTCTTTTCCAACCTCTTCTGGAACATTATGTTGTCTAAGTCTTGAAGTATAGAATATTTTGAATGGCTTTTTCAAAAATGGTAACATATATCTTAGAGTTTCTTTGGCACGGTTATTAACACTACAATAAACAAAATCAATTTTTTTATTCTTAAAATAATATCCTAATCTTTTAGCTTGTTCAATTCCTACTTCATTTAACTGATCAAATTTTAATCCAAAATCTCTTTGTGCATGCCTAACTAAATAAAGTTTCATAATTTAAGTTAAAATTAGATAACTTATAAATTTATTGAATCTGAGCGCGCCCGAGGGATTGAATATAACACCAATTTCCCGAAAACATTGCGGGAAATTGTGAAAATGGATATACAATCCGAAATATTTAAATTTCATTTATTTATCTAATTTAAGTTATGGATATGCAGGCAAAAGATAAAAAAATTAGTAATTATGAACATTATGAACTTATAGACAAAACTAATCGAAGAACTGAAACTTAGAAAATATTCTCACAGGACAGGAAAGAAATATAAAGAAATTGTTTTAAAATTCTTAAGATCTGGTAAAACATCAAGGGAATTCCTGCTTTCTTATTCAAATAAAAGCAGATCAATGATGAGAAGCGTTTATTTTGCTTTAAAGTTCTTTTACGAAAAGGTTATGGAATAAAAGATTTGATGAGAGGCTACCTTTAGCAAAGTCAAAACAAAAGCTACCTATTATTTTAAACAGATATGAAGTTCAAAAGCTATTTGATGTTACAACCAATGTAAAGCACAGAATTATTCTGGCTTTGCTTTACTATGCTGGCCTGCGCTTAAATGAAGTCTGCAATTTAAAATGGCAGGATATAGATTTTGAAAGAGAGATTATACATATAAAAAATTCTAAAGGTGAGAAAGAAAGAGTAATTTTTCTTCATAGAAAACTAAAAGAATCCTTGATGAACGATGGAATAAGACAATTTGGATTTGTTTTGATTTCAGAGAGAGGGAAAAGATATAGTGAAAGAACAATCCAGCAAATAGTGAGAAATGCAAGCAAAAAGGCAGGAATAAAAAGGAAAGCAACACCCCACACTTTAAGACATAGCTTTGCCACGCATTTGCTTGAAGCAGGAGCAGATATAAGATATATCCAGCAATTATTAGGACATAAAAACTTAAGGACGACTCAGATCTATACGCATGTTGCAAGTAAAGACATTAAAAAACTTGCTAATTTGCTTTAAGCTGTTAAATCTTTCTTGGCTTTTAGGTTTGCATTTTAAAATTTATTTTTAATGAATTTATCAACAGCAAGTTTATAGAGTCAAAAAGAATTATCTTTAAATACCCTACAACAAAATAAATTCTATGTCAGATTCAAAATTAAGTGAAATAAAATTAAACATCCTAATAATAGGAGCAGGAGACAGAGGAACCTTATTTGGAAATATCGCTCCAAATTTTAATGCAAGAATTGTAGCAGTTGCAGATCCAAGTGAAAAAATGAGAAATTTAATGGCTGAACAGCATGATATTCCTCCTGAGATGACTTTTTCTTCTGCTGAAGAGGCTTTAAATTCAAAACTTCCATTTGATGCAGTTTATATAGCATCTCCAGATAAGACTCATTATAAATTAGCAAAACTCGCTTTAAACAATGGCTACAATGTTCTTTTAGAAAAACCAATGGCAACAACTCCTAGACAATGTATTTCCTTAGTAAAAGCTCAAAAAAAATCAGGAAAAAGTCTTGTGATTTTTCATGTTTTAAGGCACGCTCCTTTTTTTCAAGCAATTAAAAAAATAACAGATTCCAAAGAACTTGGAAAAATCTTAACCATAAACATGATTGAAGATATTGGTTATTGGCATTTTGCTCATAGTTATGTCAGAGGTAATTGGAGAAAAGAATCAGAAAGCTCTCCAATCATCTTAGCAAAAAGTTGTCATGATTTGGATATAATTTCATGGCTAGCAGATTCAGAACCAAAAAGTGTTTTCTCGCATGGTTCTTTAAAAACCTTTAGAATTGAAAATGCACCAAAAACTTCTTCAGACAGATGCATAAATTGTCCAATAAAAGATTGTTTGTATGATGCAAGAAAATTTTATCTTAATCATCCTCAACCAATACACTGGCCTTATAAAGTAATATCTCCAGAAGATACTAGTGAAGAAGGAAGATTATCTGCAATAACCAATGGACCTTATGGAAAATGTGTATTTAAATGTGATAATGATGTTTGTGATAATCAAGATGTAATAATAGAATTTGAAAATGGAATAAAAGCTAATTTCTCATTAAGAGCAGGAGGTGAAAAAACAACAAGAAAAATTTTTATTCAATTTGAAAGAGGAGAAGTAAGTGGAAATTTAAGTAAAGGAAAACTCACTGTAATTAAATACACTGGAAGAAGAGATGAAGGAATTATAGAAGAAATAGATACAAAAGCATTAGGAGGACACGGAGGAGGAGATCCTTTGTTAATTAAAAGTTTTCTTAATGAAATCCGTTCTCAGAGTTACGAATCCTCTTTAACTTCAGCTCAAAAATCCCTCCAAAGCCATTTATTAGCTTTTGCTGCTGAAAAATCCCGTAAAACAGGATTAGGCAAGGTTATTGATTTTAAAAGATACTATAAAAGCATCTTAACTTCAAAATCCTTTAAATCAAAATACTTCAAAAGAAAAAAGAGAAAAAAATTTTTAAAGCTTAAAAAATCTAAAAATTAAAAGCAGTTTCTAAATTATTACGATTTAAAAAACCCAAAACATAAGCTTTTTAAGGAATCTTATAATTCTAAAATAAGCAATTAAGATGCTGAATTCGCTTATATATAATATTAAAAAGCTCATAAAAAAACCATTTAAAGTCGGTATAATAACTTACAGGTATCCTGGAGAATCTCCAACAAATAGCGGCGTAGGGATTTATTCTTATTATTTATCAAGAAAATTAGCTGAATTAGGCTGTGAGGTGCATGTTTTTTGTTTTGGTAAAGGAAAATTCGACAAAGTAGAATATATCGGAGAAGGTAAACTAGTAATACACAGAATAAATACAAATATTCCTGTAATTTCATCAGATAAATTTTTAAGCAGATGGATGTCAGGATTTGTATTTGACAATAAAGTAATGGAAGCTGTTGTTAAAGAACACACAAAGGATAAATTT
>CAYLHY010000038.1:0-4870 GCA_964383885.1 Candidatus Woesearchaeota archaeon | reverse complement strand
ACCTTTGCCCCTTCTATAGCAGCATCCTTATCCGTATCTATAACTTTAACTTTAGATTGAAGAATTGTGCTTTTTCCTCTTAAGAATCTAGTTAAGTCATATTTAATGTATTTGTCGTTTAAATCATTCAGTTCATAAGCTAAGAGCTGTGTTTCTCTTTTTATTAAAGGTATTTTCACATCAAAAAATTTCTTACGTTTTTTTGCTATTGCCATTTTGTTTTTATTAAATTTTTATTTTATCCTTGCTGAACTTTTCCAGCTCTTTTTCCTTTTTTTTGATATTTGGATTTTTTACATTCAAGACAAGTATACATGATATTGGTTTTTTTAGTTGTTTTGGTTTTTCTTTTGAATTTGCTGACTGCAGGCTTAGAACCCCATTTTCCTTTGTTGCCTATTCCTACTCCTCTTCCACGAGTTTTAGCTCTTGCTATTCCTCCTCTTTTAAGGGTTCCTCTTTTACCTCCAGTGGATATAATTTTTATTTTTTGTTCTGTCTTTTTTTTGCAATAAGGACAGTATCTTTTTGTTGTTTTTGGAATTTTCATTTTTATTTTCAGATTAATCGAGAAACTAAAAAGCATTTAAAAAGTTTTTTATATTGTGGTGTCGCAGTTAATTCATGAGAGTTAAATTTGAAAAAGGAAAACAAAGAGAATTCATTAAAAAAGTGCTTGAAAAAATAAATTATCCGTCTTTAAGAGAATTAATACAGAGAGGTTTTGATGTTAGTTATTGTGCTTTGAAAAATTATTATTCTGAAAGAAGAAATCTTCCCTTGGATTTCTTTAATGATTTATGTTCTATAAGCAAAATTAACAAAAAGAGCATTAAATTCAAGATTGTTCATGAAAATTTCGGGCAGGTTATTGGAGGGAAGAAGTCAAGAAAGAACAGAAAATAAACTGTAATAATTAATGGCCCTGCGCAGAATCGAACTGCGGTTACTTCCACGTCAAGGAAGCGTCTTAACCACTGGACTACAGGGCCTCTTTAATCGAAAATTCAGGAAGATTTAAATAATTTTATTTTTTTAGAAAAACATGAAACTAAAAACTATTTTTGGTATTTTTTACTTGCTTTTAGCAGGATATTTAGCTAATGAAGGACTTAATTTTTTTAAAAAACCCGATTTTCTTTTAGGAATTGATTTATGGGTTTATGTTATTTCTGCAGTTATTATTGGAATTTTAGGAATAAAAAGTTTCTTTAAAAAAGAACACGTTAACTTAGGATTTTAAATAATTAAAATCTTAACAAACTTTATATACATTAATTTCTATAATTTATTTATGAGCAAAAAGAGGAATAAAAGAGGACAAATTACTATTTTTATTATAATAGCTATAGTTGTTGTTGCGTCTGTAGCAGGATTTTTTGTTTTTAAAAATATTATTAGTCCTGTTGAAATTCCTGCAGATTTAGAACCGGTTTATAATACTTTTTTATCTTGCATTGAAGATTATACTTCAACTGGAATTAATCTTTTGGAAACTCAGGGAGGCTATATAAAACTTCCAGAATTTGAACCTGGTTCAGCGTACATGCCTTTTTCTTCTCAATTAAATTTTTTAGGAAGCCCTATTCCTTATTGGTATTATGTTTCTGGAAACAATATTCAGAAAGAGCAAGTGCCCTTTAAATCAGACATGGAAGAAGATTTAGAAGATTATATTGAAGATAAAATTTACAATTGCATGCTTGATGAGTGGTATGAAGAAGGATATAGCATTATTTTAGGAGAAAAACCAAAAGCAGATGTCACAATTAATAAAGACAGCGTAGATGTTACGTTAAAAATGGGATTAAGCATAAGCAAGGCTAATGAGAGCGTTGTTGTTAAAACCCATAAAGTTTCAATTGATTCTAAATTAGGAGAATTATATGATTCTGCAAAGAAAATTTATGATTATGAACAAGAAACATTGTTTTTAGAAAATTATGGAGTAGATGCTTTAAGACTATATGCTCCTGTTGATGGAGTGGAAATAACTTGCAGTCCTAAAGTATGGAGTGCTGAGAGTGTTTTTGATGATATAGTTTCAGGAATCGAAGCAAATATTCTTTCTTTGAGGGTTTTGGATTTAAGTTTAAACACTGTAACTCCTCAGGATAAATACTTTACAATAGATCTTCCGATTGAAGAGAATGTTAGATTTTTAACTTCAGGAAAATGGAATGGTTGGAGTTTAGAAGTAAATCCAACTGAGGAAGGAATTATGATGGCTAAGCCTGTTGGAAATCATCCTGCTATGGCTGCTTTAGGATTTTGTTATGTTCCGTATCATTTTGTTTATAATATTAATTTTCCTGTTTTAATTCAGGTTTTTGCTGATAATGGAGAAATTTTTCAGTTTCCATTTGCAGTAGTTATAAGGGGCAACATGCCAAGAGAGGCTCTTAACTCCACTGCAATTGAAGCACCTAAAGCAGAGTTATGCAAATTTAAGAATACAAAAATAAAAGTAAATGTTTATGATTATTCTTTAAATCCTGTTGATGCTAATATTAGTTTTAGATGTTTTAGTGAAAGATGTTTAATTGGTGAAACAGAGAATGGAGTTCTTGAAGAATTTTTCCCTCAGTGTGTTAATGGTTTTATTATCGCAGAAGCTCCTGGTTTTGAAAGAACTGAGTATTATGTTAATTCAACTGCTCAGGAAACAGACGTGGATATTTTTATGAAAAGAACTTATGAAAAACAAATAAACCTAAAATTAAATGGGGTAAAGTATAATGGAAATGCTGTTATTAATTTTATATCTGATACTCCTAAAGTTTTATTTTATCCTGAACAAAAAGACATTAATCTTTCAGAAGGGCAATATGAAATTCAAGTTCAGATATATGGAAATACAAGCATTAAAATTCCTGAAACAACTAATGAACAATGCATGGAGGTTTTAAGTTCAGGAATTAAAGCTTTTTTCGGAATAACAGAGAAAAAATGTTTTGAAGTTACAATTCCAGAACAAGAAATAACTAATGCTTTAATTGGCGGAGGAATTCAAAAATATTACATCTTAGAGTCAGAATTGCAATCTGGAAGAACAATTGATATAAATGTTAAAAGCTTGCCTGTTCCAAAGAAAATTGAAGATATTCAAAAAAATTATGAATTAATGGAAAATCAAGGGCTTGAGATTAATTTTGAAAAATGAAAAAAAATAAGAGAAAAAGCAAATTTTTCATAAAAAGCAAGAATTTTTTACTAGCTTGGCTATCTGCATTTATGTTTTTTCTTATGCTTTCTTCTGTGAGCGCTTATATGAGAACATCTCCTCAAGTTTTGCAGTTTCAAAATCCAATTAATATTCCTGGATTTAAAAGTTCTTTAGAGTTTAATGATGATATGTGCAAAGAAGGACAGGATTTTATTATTCAAATTGCTCCTTTTGGATGCGAACCAGCAGTTGTAAGGCAGGACTTATTAGAAGAACAAAACGTTCCTGTTTTTTGCCAATTAGCTGCAACAAAAATTAATCCTTTGATTGATGTTGAAGCAATAGACTCTTTAAGTTTTTCAGGAGAATATCCTAAAGAAATAGCAGGAGTAGGATTTCAACCTTCTCAAGCAGCTTTATCAACCAAAGAAACAATAAACAGGCCTATTTTAGATAATATTGGTTATGCTGTTATTGTTCTTAAACAACAACCAAATGCATCTGCTCTTCCAGAATTTGTTGAAGGAAATTTAACAGTTAAAATAAGATATGATATTAAAAACGCGTTTGGAATCGGCAAGGCAGTTTATTATCTTCCTGTTTTAAATGATGAAGAATGGGAGAGGGAAAAACACAAGTATAGTTTTTGGCAGGGAAAAGGCTATTTAAGATTAGAAGATATAACAGCAGATTCTGCAATTGTTTCTGTTTATGATAAAAATAAAAAAATTGATTCAGTTAAAATTAAAAAAGGTGAAACTTCGAGAAAAATAAGGCTTCCTGGATTTAATTGCCTTGCTTCTTTACAGTTGAAATTAGAGGAATTAAGGCCTTCTGAAACAAAAGCTATGCTTTTAATTAATGATGATTACACTGAAATTTCTGAAGGAGGAACTTTTTTAGACGGAAAATGTAAAGTAACTGATTTAGAAAAAATCGGAGTAACAAGCAAGGTTGAGATTGTATGCGAGAATGATGATGTTGAAAAACTTGAAAAATATAACAATAAACTTTCTTTATTTATTTCTCCGAAAGTTAATTTGAGTGTTGGAGGAAAAATAAAAGAATATGAAGTAGGAGAGAAGTTATTTTCTACTTCTGGAGAAAATGCAAAAGATTATTTTTTTGGACTTGCAACAAGCAAAGATGGAAGTGAAGAGAATTTAGAAGTGTTAATTATAGGCATACCTTCTGGAAAAAAAGATAGATTAAGTGATAAAGACATAAAAGGATTGTATAATCTTGTAAAAGGATACAGGTCTTTTAAAAGAGAGAATGAAAAAATCACTCTTTTAGGTGTTCTTTCAAGAATTGGAAAGTTTGGCGTAGCATCTCTTACTGATTTATATAAATACATGACAAAAGAAGAGACTGAATTTATTAAGTTTAATGAAGAAGAGGAGATTGGAGGGCAAAAAATAAAAGTTATTGGCTTTTCAGATATTAAAAATAAGAAATTGAATGAAGAAACTGAAAAATATTATTCTCTGGCTTTAAAGGATTTTGATTCTGTTATTGAGAATTACAGAAATGAGGATTGTCAAGGAATTTTATGCGGTGAAAAAGCACTTTATAGAAAAGTAATAATGGCAGAGGCTTTAGAACAATATAAAGATGCTTTTGAATTTTGCAGGGAATTTGAAAGAGAATATCCTGATTCAGAACTTTATAACGAAATAATAAAAATGAGACTTTGCAAAAAAA
>CAYLHY010000037.1:0-4906 GCA_964383885.1 Candidatus Woesearchaeota archaeon | reverse complement strand
ATAATCATAATTTTATTGCAAATGACATAATAGTTCATAATAGCTACACTTTAGGGGTGATTGCAGAAGAAATTTCAAATCTTCCAAAAGAAGTAAGCCAGAACATTGGATGTTTAATTTTTGACACTATGGGGATTTATTGGACAATGAAATTCGCAAATGAAAAAGACAGAGAATTATTAGAGTCATGGGAATTAAAAGGGAAGAATCTTCCAGTTAAAGTTTTTGTTCCTTTTGGACATTATGATGAGTATGTTTCTAAAGGAATACCTGCAGATGAAAAATTTGCATTAGACGTCAAAGAAATGTCAGCAGAAGATTGGATTTTAATGTTTAATTTAGGAATGACTGACCCTATTTCTGTTTTAATTCAAAGAGTGATAAATGATTTAAAAGAAGAAAAAAGCTACGAGATTTCAGACATTATTGAAAGAATTGAAAAAGATACAAAAGCAAGTGCTGAAGTAAAAGATGCAACAATAGGAATGTTTTATGCAGCTGATACTTGGGGGATTTTTGCAAAAGAGAATGAAACTCCTACAGAAATAAATAAATTAATCACTCCTGGAACAACATCTGTTCTTGATTTAAGTATTTATAATTCAGTCGGAGCCTTTAATGTCCGTGCCTTAGTAATAAGTTTAGTTTCAAGAAAGCTGTTCAATCAAAGAATGGCTGCTCGTAAATCAGAAGAGATAAAAGCAATAGCAAAAGGATTTGAAATTGTAGCTGCAGAAGAAAAAAAAGATTACCCATTAGTTTGGATATTCATTGATGAAGCTCATGAATTTCTTCCATTAAAAGGAAAAACAATAGCAACAGATGCTTTGATACAATTATTAAGAGAAGGGAGACAACCAGGAATAAGTCTTGTTCTTGCAACCCAGCAACCAGGAAAAATTCACACTGATGTAATGACTCAATCAGATATCATAATATCTCATAGAGTTACCTCTGCTCCAGATGTTTCAGCTTTAAACAATATTATGCAAAGTTACCTTTTAGAAACAATAAAACAGTACATAGATAATCTTCCAAGATTAAAAGGTTCTGCAATAATCCTTGATGATAATTCTGAAAGAATCTATCCTATGAGAATAAGACCTAGGTTCACATGGCACGGAGGAGAAGCTCCGACTGCAGTTAAAATCGAGAAAAGAATTTAACAAGGACTAATTATTACAATATTTCTCAATCAATGAATTTAAAGCAGAATAATCAACACCATTAAGAAAGTAATTTTCAAGAACAACAACTAAATCTGGTGTAAGTCCAAGAGATTCAAAATCTTCTGAAAGTTCAATAATTGCAGGATTAGATGAAAATTCCCAGTATTGTTCATCTCCTGTTTCTGAATTATAAGCATGAATCTCCCAGTCATTTCCTACTACTTCATCAGTTGCAGGATCATAAAAATCTTTATTGATATCTCTCTCAGAAGTGTATCCTCTCTTTTGTAACTCTGAAACAACATAATTAATTGCAGTTTGAAGGTTATTTTCTTTTTCCAAACCAGAATCTTCCACTATTTCTTTTCCAGGATCAAATCCGCAACCTAAAGGCGCAGCTGGCAAAAAAAGCATTACTCCATAAAAAAGTAAATCTCTTAATTTCACTGCTCTTTTTAACACCTTTAAAACTTTAAAAAATTAACTCTAAAATGCAAATATTTATAAATGAAAAATATTTGAGTTTTTTTACTATGCCAGAAAGATGTAAATTTTATAAAAAATTCGCAAGAAAAACAGGTTCAATTGTAGAATGCGCGCATCCTAATTGCCCATATGGAAATCAAGAAGAAGTTAGATATTACAATCTTGATAAGATAACAATCTGTAAAACAAATGGATTAATTAAAAAAGTAGAAGAAGAGATTTTAAAATAAATGTATTTAGATGATTCTCTTAAAAAAATTATTGAAAAAGACGTAGATAAATTTCTAAAAAAAGAAATTTCAGAAATAATTAGGGAAATTACAGGAAATCTTGAATCAACTGAATATGATGAAAACTCTAATTTTAAAACTGATTTAAATTTTGATTCTTTGGATTATACCCGGCTTATAGTAGATGCAGAAGATACATTTAACATAGAAATAAAAGACTCAGAAAACGTAAAATTCTCCACTCCAAAAGAATTTAAAGAATATATTCTCAAAAAAATAGAACAAAGAGAACTTGAAAGAGGATTTAAATACTAATTTATCTCAAAATTTTAAAATCCACTCTCACCCTGATTTTTCCAGGAGCAATTTCTCCTGCTTTTTTAATTTTTAAAATCTTTATTTTTTTTCTGAATTTCTTTGCTTCTTCTTTTATTCTTTCAGTAACATTATTCACTTTATCTACATCAGAAAAATCATAATAATATATTTTAGTTCCTTTTTTACTTAATTTAAATGCTTCTTTCAAAAAAGTTTCTTTTAATTGAGGTCTAGGCATAACAATAACATCAAAGTTCTTATATTGGCTTTTTATTTTACTCCAAACTTTTTTTATATCTCCAGGAAATAAAATTACTTTTTCCTTAAGTTTATTCAATTCAACATTCATCTGAGCATATTTATTAGCTTTTCTGTTTATTTCATTTGATACAACTATTTTAGGATTAGAATTTTTAGCAATAACTATGCTGTAAGGAGCAACTCCTGCAAACATAACTAAAACTTTATCTTTCTTTTTGATTTCAGAAGCAATTTCTTTTCTTTCATTGCTTAATCTAGGAGAAAAATAAGCATCATCAATATTAAACCTAAAAGTGCATGAATTTTCCTTATATAAAACTTCTTTTGTTTTTTCTCCAAGAATATGCTTGGTTTTCATTTTTCTTAATCTGCCTGCAAATTTTGCAGATTTTTCTAAAACAGTTTTTACAGAAGGATTCTGTTTCATGATTTTTTTTGCAAACTTTTTCTTATCACTAATCTTAAAATTTTCAGGAAAATTAACTATTGCTATATTCCCTAAAACACTATAAGCTCTTATTTTTTTAGTCATGTATTAAAATATCTTTTAGTATTTATAAAACATATTAATTTCCCATTAAAACGAATAAATTTATAAAAAAGAAAAAATTGTTTAATTTAATGGAAAAAAAGAGGCTGATAAATTTTTCATTAGTATTTATATTATGTTTTAATTTAATAAGCGCCTATGATTTAGGAGATGTTTTAGATTATATTGGAGGTGAAAATATAACTATAATCACTGCATTTGTTATTTCATTTGCATTAGTTTTCTGGGCGCTTAGTAAATTTTTTAGAAAAACCAATCCTTACACTGGAGAAACTGAAGAGAATAAAACAATTCCAGGAGTTATTGCTGCTTCACTTGCTTTTTTTGTTGCTTATGGCGTTAACAGAATGAATTGGGGTTTAGAAATCTCAGGGGAATATATGGGCCTTGTTATTGGAGCACTTATAATAGCATCTATAATCTTTATTTTTTGGAAATTAAAAACCCACACAATTTGGATTTTAGGTGCATTATCAATAATCACTGGAATTCTTTTCAAAGAGAGTCCTGATTTTAAATTAATAGGAATAGGTATTGGATTAATATTTTTGTATGCGCTTTTTTTCAAGAGTAAAAAAACAGGCGTGTCTGAAAAAACCATGATTTACACATCTATAGCAGGAATATTAGCATTAGGAGCTATTGGTTACGGACTTTGGATCACTAAACATTATAGGCCTACAGCTGGAATTGCTTTTGCAGCACTTATTGGATTAGGAATTTTCTTAATAGCATTAGCTGTTTTCCTTAAAAAGCAAAGAATAGGTACTAGTAAAATTAAAATTCCTTGGAAAGCGATTTTAGTAATTTTAGGATTATCAATTGGAGGGTATTTAATTTTCTTAGGTTCAAGTGGAAAAGGAATTGGAGGATTCAGCGGGGTTTCTACTACAATTATAGGATTAGCTATAGGATTAGGTGTTTCTTTAATAGCATTAGCTGTTTTCCTTAAAAAGCAAAGAATAGGTACTAGTAAAATTAAAATTTGGAAGGCTGTTTTAGTAATTTTGGGATTATTAATACTAGCTGGAATAGGATACTTGATTTTCTCAGGAACTGGAGGAGTTGGTGGAGGAGGAGCTGGATTGAAGGGTATCAAGACAGGAGTATTAAAAATCTTAGAACACTTTTCAGGCGGAGCAGGAGGAAACAGTGGAAGGGGTAGCGTAGGAGAAGTATCAAATAACTTTTCAAATTTATTTATTTTTATAGTATGTTTATTAATACTAAATATAGTATTATTTTTATCAAATGAAAACATCAAACAATTTATTTCAAAACACAAAAAAATTTATGCATTACTCAATATCTTAGCAATTATAGGAGGTCTTTTTGTTGGGGTTTTTTATGGGATAATTTTGATAATTGCAATCATAATTATAATAGTTATATTCTTATTATTTAAAAAAAAAATATTAACAAAAGAAAAAATAACTGATGCAGGCAAATATGTTGGTGAACATGTAGGTGAACATAAAAAAACTTACGGATTAGGATTACTTACTCTTTTAATTGCATTAGGAGTTATTGGTTATGGATACTGGGTAGGAACATACTATGCAATGCTTTTAGGATTTGGAATCTTATTGCTAGCTATAGCTATGATTTTGAAAAGAAAAAAAGAAGAAGAAGCTAGATTATTAAGAAGAGAACCAGAAAGGATTTCTATTAAAAGGATTATTTTAATTATTTTGACATTACTAATATTAGTTGGAATAGGATATTGGATTTTTTCAGGTGGAGCAGGAGGAATTGGTGGAGGAGGAATGAGTCTATCAAATATTCTTTTAACAGGATTAGGTGTAATAGGGGTAATAGTTATATTCTTATTATTTAGAAAAAAAATATTAACAAAAGAAAAAATAACTGATGCAGGCAAATATGTTGGTGAA
>CAYLHY010000036.1:0-6408 GCA_964383885.1 Candidatus Woesearchaeota archaeon | reverse complement strand
CCATTGCAATTATTTCCCATTTTCCTGGAAATGGTTTTTCTAAGTTAAGTTCAGTAAATTCATTTGAGGCAATAATTGTTTTGTATTCTATTTCCTCTTTTAAGTTTCTTAAAATGATATTTATATCTGTATAGACAAGATTTTTTTCATAATCTTGAAGAAATACTTCTAAAGAAATGTTTTCTTCAGGAGTGTAAATGTCCTTTGTAGTAATTATATTTAAATTGTATTCTGAAGCAGATACCTCTACTAACAATAAAATTCCTATTAAGAAAAATTTTATTAGAAAAAGCTTTCTTTGTCCTCTTTTCATTAGATTGTAGTATAAAATAATACTATTTAAATTTTTCTTTTTTTTAAAGAAAAATTTAATAAAGCCTTTTTCTTTTTCGGATATAAAGTTTAAAAAGGAGAGGGGCTGATAGCCATGTCTTTTTTATGAGAGAATCAGATATAAGAATTTTAGTGTCTGTAGGATTAAACAGAACAGAAGCTGTTATTTATTTAGACTTAATTAGGCATCCCTTTTCTACTCCAAGCGATATTGCTGGAAGGTGCAATATTCACAGGCCAAATGTTTATGATTCTGTTAAGAAATTAAAAGAAAGAGGGTTAATTGTAGAAAATATAAATGTTAAGGGGAAAAAATATTCTGCTTTAGATCCAGATAAACTTAAATTATACTTAAAACAAAAAGAGTCTGAACTTGATGAATTAATAGAGGACTTAAAAAAAATACCTAAAATCTTAAGAGAAGATAAAAAAATCGAAGTGCTTGAAGGAGTTTCAATTAGAAAAGAAATTATTGATTTAATTGAATCAAGAAAGAAGGCTTTTGTTTTTTTAAATCCTGATTTTGATTTCTCTAACTTAAAATTTTTAAGAAAATTAAATGAAAAAAGAATAAAAAAGAAAATTCCAATTAAGGTTATTGTTTCAAAAAATTCAAAATCAAAATTTTCAAAATTTAGAAAACTGCCATATACTTATATTAAAGAAGCAGATTTTGAAATTCCTCAACTAATTACTATTGTGATAGAAAATGCTTTTTATTATTTATTAAAGGATTCAACTCTTATTAAGATTAACAATAAAAATATAGCATTAGAAAGGAAAATTTTTTTTGATTATGTTTGGAAAAGAGCAAAACCTCTTAAATAATTTATTTTTTCTTAAATTTCGAGGATTTAGTAAATTTTGCAGACTTTTTAAATTTTGTAATTTTTTTGATTTTTAGTGGTTTTTGAATTCTATATTTTTTCACAGCAGCAGTTGTTTTTCTTTTTAAGAATAAAGCTTTCCATGCAGCACCTCCAAGAATAGATTTGATTATAGAACTTAAAATTATCATTGCTATGAAAACAGCTGCTGCTTGAGCAATATACTTTTGATTTTCTTTAAGTTTATTGATTATTTTTTCAGGTTTAGGAAGAAGAGGAATTTTTGCAGGTTCTATAATTTGAAAGGTTTTGCTTGTAACTGAAGTTTTATTGTCATATAAAGCTTTAACGTAAAATATGTAATATCCTTTTTTCATTGTTTTAGGGAGCTTAAATGTTTTTAGAACTGTTGTTGAAACTCCAACTAATAATGTTTGGTTTTCACTAAGAATTGTTTTATTTTCTAAATTTTTTATGAAATATCTAAGATTTATTTGCGTTTTACCTTGTTTTCCTAAATTATATATGGTTATTTTTGTTGGAATTTCATCTCCAGGATGATAAACAGCAGGCTCTGGCATTTTCAAAGACAAATCAAATAAACTTTTTTTAAGTTTAACTTCAATGCAGAAAACAATTTCTTTTTTTAAGTTGCCTGCTTTAATTAATAATTTTTCTATGTAAATTCCAGGTGTTTTGTTTAGAGGAACATTAAATGTAATGAATATTTCCTTTTTTTGCCCAGGGTTTAATGAAAAATTAGCTTCACTGATATTGACAAGTAAATCTTCAGAATTTAAATTTATGATACTAACATCAACCTTATTTTTTTTATTATTTTCTATAAAAATACTCACTGTTTTTTGTTCTCCTTGCTGTAATTTAATTTCTATTATTTCTTTTTCAAATTTTACTTGCGGGATTTTTACTTTTGGTTTTCCACCTGCTTCTTCTTTTTTAACATTAAAAGTTACGTTATCTGACAATACAGTTCCATTGCTGTCATTTCCGTATAAGTAAAGAGTATGGGTTCCAGGAGAGGTTTTAAAATAAAGTGAAGAGTTTATTGTTATGTTTTGGCCATTATCTAAATTATACCAAATAGTATCTATTAGTATTGCTATAAAATCCAGCAGAATATTCTCCCCTTCAGAGTAAGAAGCTGAAGAATTAGGACTTAAAATTCTAAGGACAGGAACTGCAGGCGCAACATAAATTGCAACATTAGTGGGTTGAGATGAGGCTTTTCCTGTCATTTTTGTAGACGCACTTATAAATGAAATTTGGAGAATCCACAGAAAACTTGTGATTATTAATAAACTTATTAAAATAGACAAAAAAGTTTTTTTATATATTTTATTCCTCATTTTTAGCATATGTTTTTAATAGAAATAAACAAATTTTTAAATATTTATCTTTCATTCTAATTAAATATTAAAAAGAAAAAGAATTTTTAAAATTATTTATTTTTTCTTTTTTTATTAAGGATTACTAACAACCCTGCGAGTATTAAAGCTGCAGCGATTATTAAAATTATTTTATCAGTATTGTTTTTAATTTTTTCTGCAGTTACAACGTCAAATGCAACTATCATTCCAGTTCCCATTGAGATTCCGCCTTTATCTTTGCTTATTGTTTTAAATTCTATTTTCACTTTTTCTATGCTTCCTACTTCAGCATCATTTGGAAGAGTTATTTTTACTGGAACTAAGGTATCAGAAGTTTTTGCTTTAATAACAAAAGTGTCTTCTTTAATGGAAACTATTTCAGAACCTTCGATTACTTTGGCTTTTACAGTAACATCTTCATCTCCTACCATGTTTTGCAAGTTTAAATAAACTGTTTTTGTTTCGCCTTTGCTCATTTGCAGAGGATTGCCTTCCCAATAAGGAGAACTGACTCCAAAAGCACTGACACTTGCAGAGATTAAAATCACTGCTAATAAAAAAATTCCAATGAATGCAAGTTTATTTTTTGTTTTCATTTTAGTATGATATTATCCAGCTTCCAGATTGATCTGTTGTGTATTCTTGAGATGAAACTGAAGGAACTAATGGGATACAATAATAGATTTGTTCTTGTCCTGCTCCTCCTCCAGCTGATAAGTTTCCTGGATTAGAGACACTTCCAGTTATGGTTGTTAAAGTTGCATTAGGAAGTGAATTTCCTGAACACGCAGGATCATTTACATCTGCAGTGAAATTATTTGAAGCGAAAACTTCAGTAGTAGTTGTTTTTCCATATAAATCATAAGCAGTTATATCAATTGTTCCATTGTAATTTCCAGTGTTATTAACTACAGAAGGATCATTATCTGCTCCTACATTAGTGCTTCCAGGGGTTAGTGATGACCAGTTTAATTGTGTTGGAGAGATTACTAATGCTTTTAATTGATTAAATGTAAAATTAGATGAGCTATTGTAAACAGGTGTTTTGTTTCCTAAATCATTTCCAGAAGCATTGATTATCCAAGCTCCTGGAGTGTCAAAATACCACAAATCTGCACTGCATGTAAAATTTGCACAGTTTGAATCTATGTCATTAGTCCAAGAACAATTGCCGTTTCTTGTTTCTGAATTAGGGCCAAGGTAAACAATGTCTGTTGCTGAATCATTTATGTCATTAACTCCGTCTGCATCACATACTTTAACATAAATTACAGTGTTAACTGAAGAACTTTCAACAGGGTTAACTCCTCCTGCAAGAGTTGAGTTGTCTACTGAAACTGTTACTTGCGTAGTGCCAACAACATTTATTGAAACATTTGTTGGCTGGGATGTAGCCTCTCCAGTTATTATCCCTTTAAGTGAATCAATTAATCCTGCTGAAGTTATGCTTATTAATAATACTGAAAAGATTAAAAATGCAGTTAACCTCTTTTTCATGAACATATCATGATTTTTTTATTTTTAAACTTTTCTAAAATGGAAAAGTTATTTTATTTAATTTAAATTAAGAATTTTTTTTAAGATTTTTCATGCTTCTATTATAAATAGTCCAGATATTTCTTTGGTCTCTATGAAGAAGTTTAGCAATTTCAACATACTTTAATCCTTTTGTTTTTAAATAAACTATAATTGCTTCGAATACAGTCAACTTTCTATTTTTAAATATTGAAATTGGAATATATGCGTAGCTTTTTTCAATGACTTTTAATGATATTTTTTGTTTGTGTTTTTTAAGTGACTTATTGTAAGCTGTCCAGATAGTTCTTTGGTCTCTGTTCAATAGTTCAGCAATTTCAACGTACTTTACATTTAAATTTTCTTTAAGGAATTTTACAAGAGCTTCTAATCCTCCTAGGTCTTTTAAGAAAATTCCCACTGGAATTGATAAATCTTCTATAACTAGTTTTGATTTTTTCTTTTTCTTTTTCTTCCTTGAAGAACTAGACACAGAAATGACAGTCACACTTAAAATTTTAATAATCCATTGACCTCCTTGAGAGGTTGAATAAGTCTGGCTTGAGACAGAAGGAACTTGCTGCATACAAAAATAAATTTCTTCTTGAGCTTCACCTGAACTTAGATTGCCTCTTTCAAGTTGAACACCTGTTATATTTTTATTTGTAGCATTTACTAATATCACTCCATTACATTCTGCAGGAGGGTCTCCTCCATGATTCACTGATACAGAAAAGTTTTCTACAGAGATATATTCATTTGAATTTGTTTCTCCAAGAAGATTTATTGCATTGATAGCAATCTTTTCTGTTAAATTTGCGTTACCTGTATTATTAATAATAATAGGGTCATTGTCAGCAGTTTTATTAGTTTCTCCTACTGAGACATTAAAATTTAAATTAGTTGGGGAGATAATTATTGCTTGGAGTTGATTATATTGGAAGTAGATTGAATTGTTTATTGCACTTTCTCCTGAATTATCTTTTCCTATTACAGAAACATTCCAAACTCCTGGCTCATCAAAATACCACATATTTATAGTACAAGAATAATTTGCAGAATAAGAATCAATGTCATTTATCCACATACAGCTTAAATTTTCACGAATTGGTTCTCCTGTTCTCGTGAAATTAGCTTTTACACTTGTATCATTTAAATCATCAACTCCGTCTGCATCATACATTGTTATATAAAATGTTACAGGTTTGGATGAAGCTTCTAATGGGTTTATGCTTGGTATAGAAGAAACGTAAGTTATGCTTGGAGGAGTATTTGAAACAATATTTAGGGTTCTTATTTCAGTTGAATTTTCATTCCCAGATGTGTCTTGAGCAAATCCTTGATAAGTGTATGTTCCAACGCTTAAGTTGCTCTGATTACTGTAGAATTCCCATTTATTTGTGTTATATTTTCTTAAAGTAGAGTAATAGTGTTGTTTTATCTCTTCTGCTGATAAACTTCTGTTGTAAATCCTTACTTCGTCTATTGTTCCATTGAAATTCCTTTCAGAATATCCTTCTTCATAACCAATAGCCCATTCAGTAGGAGCTGACATTACTTGGTCCCAATCACTTAAACCATCATAGCAAAGAGATACGCTTTCTCCGTTTACATACATTTTTACATAATTATCAGCAGAACTATTCCATGACCAAGATACAGCAATATGCGCCCATTCGCCTTTTTCTGAGACATTTGCAAAATCAATAGCAGCAAATGAACTCCAATCAGTAGTGCCTTTTTCTGGCCAGAAGAAAAGTGAATCGCTGCTGCAATCATCTGATAAAGCTATTTCAAAACCAGTAGCACTTGTTCCAGTAGGTTCAAAGATGTTTTTATTATTTCCGTCATCGCTTTTAAGTTCTTCTGGTTTTATCCATGCTATGAATGTTCCTCTTGATTGATTGAAATCTAACCCTCCTTGCCCAGGAATAATAATTTTATCACTATCTCCTCCATTATCTATTCCATCAAATTCATATCCTCCAGAACCATCATAACCTCCTGTTGAATTCCATGCAGCTCCATTTACAGTTCCATTATTTCCATATTTTGAAACATCAACTGCATAAGTATCATTTTCTCCTAAACTGCTGATGTTTTCAAAATTTAACATTAATTTTAAAGTATCATCGTAAAAAGAGTAATTAGTCCCATTCCAATTAAATTTCATTTTTCCGAGGGAATTTTCTGTTATGCTTATATTGATTTCTACTGATGTATTTGTTGTAGTAGTGTCATTAGGCGGTGTTGGAGATTTAAAGCTTATGTTTGGAGGGGTAGTGTCAGGAGCAACATTTATGCTGATATTTCTTTTTTCAGAAATGTTTGTATTGAAACCATCT
>CAYLHY010000035.1:0-6717 GCA_964383885.1 Candidatus Woesearchaeota archaeon | reverse complement strand
TGTTTTAAGGTTTTACAATTTTTTATTTAAAAATATTTTTAATGTTAAAGGAAAGATTACAAAGATGAAGAATAAAAATTGTTTTACTTTAAATATTAATTCCAAGGAAATTGCAGATTTCTTTAAGTTGTTTATGCCTGATATTTTAGATATTATTGCTAAATCAAAAAAAGATGTTGTTAAAAAATTTATCAGAGGTTTTGTGGATGCTGAAGGACATATCAACAAAAAAAGAAACAGGATTACTATTAGTCAGAAAAGTAAAATAATTTTGAGATATTTACAATTATTTTTGTTGAGATTCGGCATTAGAAGTTTTTTAAGATTTGATGTTGGAGCAAAAAAAATGTCTAATCTTTCTATAAGAGACAGAAGTGTAATGGATTATTTGCAAATAGGATTCACTGCGCAGGATAAACAAAAAAGATTAATTGAAATTATTAAAAAAATTAAAAATGGTTTTTCAAAGGAAATGATGCCTATTAAAAGAAAGGAAATTCAGAAGTTGTTAAAAGATGCTGGCTTGAAACCTTCTTTAATAATTAAGCCAAGGCCAGGAAATTATGAATGGATTAATAGAAATGAATTGGAAAAAGTGTTGAATGCTTTAATGAATACTAAAATTAATGACAGACAGATTAAACAAAAAATTGAATTTATTTTTAAATTATTAAATTCTGATTTTAGATTTGAGAAAATTAGAGATATAGAAATTAGAAAAAACAAAAATAATGAAATGTTATTTGATTTTTCTGTTCCTGAAAATGAGAATTATATTGCAGACGGTTTTATAGTTCACAATTCAACATACAGGATTTATTTAAGAAGAGGGAAAAAAGGTTCAAGAGTTGCTAAACTTGTTGATTCCCCAAATCTTCCAGATAATGAAGCAATGTTCTTTGTTACAGAAAAAGGTGTAAGAGATGAGGAATAAACTAAGAATAAACTTTGTTTTTTAGTTTAATCAAAAATTTAATCAAGTACTTTTCCTTGATAAAGCATTAAACTTGCAACTCCTTTTTTAAACTGCCATGGCCATATCACTGCAACAAAAATATTTTCATTGTCTTTTGAAATAAACATTGGCTGGTCTAATTCTCTAACATGCTGATAAGGATGAAAATTCTCCCATTGAGAAAGAGTTTTTTTCAGGTTTTCAGGAGTAGGAACACCTTCAGGAATAAATTCATCAAATATTTTTTTTAAAGGTTCTTTGGTTTCTTCTATAGAGGGTCTGTTTCTATATCCTATTTTTGCGTGTCCAACCCATATATTAAAATTCTGAGTTAAATCGTTTTTTAAATTGAATTTTTTAATTAATTCTTTAATTTCTTTGATTTTCATTGGAAAATAAGGCATTTAAAGAATAAATATTTATTGGTTTTTAAGATAGTTAATTAGATTTGATTAATCAACTATTTCTTCTTCTTTAAACCATAAGGAAATTTCTTTTTCTGCGTTTTCTATTGAATCAGAAGCATGAATTACATTTTCAAATACTCCTGTTTTTGAGTTGATTCTTCCGTATTTTCCTCTTATTGTTGTAGGATGAGCTTCTTCAGGATTTGTTTTGCCTACAATCTGCCTTATTTTTTGGACTGCTTTTTCTCCTTTGTAAACCATTGCAAAAACTCTTGGAGTATGGAATTCTCCCATGATGTATTTCACTGTTTCTTGAAATATTTTTGGATTTTTTTCTTTTAAATGCCAATAGTGTTTTTCTGCTAATTCTCTTGAGACATTAACTATTTTTGCTCCTACAATTCTTAAATTTGTTTCAGACAGCTTAGAGATTATATTTCCTGTTAAACTTTTTATTAATCCATCGGGTTTAATTAAAATTAAAACTCTTTCTTCTTTGTTGTTTTTTTCATTTTTTGAATTTTTATCTGAGTTTTCTGAATTTTCTTTTAAAATTTCCTCTGTTTTCATAATAATTTTTTTGTTGTATTAAGTTTTTAAAGATTACTTTGCAATTAATAGTGAATTTAAATGGAAATTTAAAATGAAAAAGGGCATGATTGCTGATTTGCATATTCATTCAAGGTTTTCAAGAGCTTGCAGTAAAGATTTAAACATCCCTAATTTAGTTAAATGGGCGAGAATAAAAGGATTAGATTTATTGGGTACAGGTGATTTTACTCATCCAATCTGGCTTCAGGAATTAAAAAATAATCTAAAAGAGAAGAATAATCTGTACTATTATGATGGTTTTCCTTTTATAATAACAGGAGAAGTGTCTTTAATTTATACTCAGGAAAGAGGAAGAAAAGTTCATTTACTGCTTTTAGTTCCTAATTTTGAAATTGCTGATAAAATTAATTCTTATCTTGATACAAAAGGAAGAAGAGATTATGATGGCAGGCCTATTTTTAATATTTCATGCAGAGATTTTACAAAAGAGATGATGAAAATTTCAAAAGACATTGAAATTATCCCTGCACATATTTGGACACCTTATTTTGGAGTTTTAGGAAGCATCTCAGGATTTAACAGCTTAAAAGAAGCTTTTCACGATCAAGTAGAAAATATACATGCTATTGAAACTGGAATAAGTTCTGATCCTAAAATGAATGTTAGGGTTAAAGAACTTTCAAAAAAAGCAATAGTAAGTTTTTCAGATGCACATAGTTTTTGGCCTTATAGATTAGGGAGAGAAGCTACTATTTTTAAAAAAACAGATTCTTATCTTGGAATAATCAATCAAATTAGGAATAATTCTTTTATTGGAACTATTGAAACAGACCCAGCTTATGGAAAGTATCATTATGATGGGCATAGATTATGTAATTTTTCATCAAGCCCTCAAGAAACTAAGAAGCTTAATAAAATCTGTCCTGTATGCAAGAATCCTTTGACTTTGGGAGTGAGTTATAGAGTAGAGGATTTAGCAGACCCAGGTAACTCAGAATTAAAAACAAAAAAATATTATACCTTGCTTCCTTTGCATGAACTTTTATCTTTAATGTTAAGAACAGGAATGCATAGCAAAAAAGTATGGCAGGTTTATAATGAATTAATTCAAAAATTTAAAAACGAGTTTGAGATTTTAATTTTTGCTTCTAAAGAGGATATGGTTGAAAAAAGATTAGATAAAAATTTGATTGAAATTATTATTAAAAACAGAGAAGGAAATATTAAAGTTAAGCCGGGTTTTGATGGAGTATATGGAAAAGCTATTTTTGATTTTGAGAATTTAGAGCCCTTAGATAAAGATTCTGAAAATAAATCTAAGACCTTTCAGAAGACTTTATTTTAATGTATTTATAATGAGCAGATTTAGTTTTTGAATTGCATTTTTTATTAGGGCAAGTTTCCTTCATTGTATACTTTTTACAGACAGGACATTTTTTTAATTTCATTTTAAGTTTTTGAACAAATTAATGAAAGGTCTTCCTCCCATTGAATTGTTTTTTCTAAAATTTCACTTAGTATTCTTTCAGTGTATTCTATTTCTTGTTCTTCTTCCCCTGCCATATTAATTTCGCCTCCTTAATCCTATTTAAAGGTTTTTATTTACTCTTGAAGGAAGATTGCAAAAATTTAGAAAAATAAAAAAATTATGAAGAATTATTAATTTGAAACTAATCTAAAATTAGTCTGGAATTACTTTAAAATCCATGTTATGCTTTTCAGCTTTTTCTTCTAAATTCTTAAGTATTTCATTAATTTGAATATCTGCTTGTTTTAAGTTGTCTGATTCAAGCTTTATGCTGTATTTTCCTGCAGAGAGATATTTTATCTCAGCTTTTTTTATTTCTTTAAGGATGTTTTTTATTAATTTTACGCCGTCTGGGTTTTTTGTTGTTAAAAGAAATTCTTTTTTTATACTAGCCTTTTTTGTTTTTTCTGTTTTAATGATTTTTAAAATTTTTTCAGCTTTTTCTTTTCCAATAATTTTTTCTAAAATTTCAGGAGATTTTTTAGCTTCTTCTATGAAATCATATAATGTAGTGTTTTTTTCAATTTCTTTTATTGCTCTTTCTGCATATTCTTTTAAGATTGTTTTAAAAATACTCTTGTAACTCTTTTCTTGAGAATATCTTTCTAAAACTTCTTTTTTTTCTTTTTGAGTTACTCTTCTTAAAGACAACTCAATATTTCCTTTTGAAACTCTTAAAACCTTACAGACGATTTTCTTTTTGGGTACAACGTAATTTCTGATGTTTCTTATTCTTCCAGGAGAGATTTCACTTGTTACTATTGTTCCGTCTAATTCTTTTCCTTGATGATGGACTTTTACAAATACAATTGTTTTTTCAATTCTTTCCACAGTGCATAATACTAAGTCTCCTGCTTGAAGTTCCATGAAATTATTATTAATGAATGGGTTTTAAATATATTGGTTTTTTAATTTATTTTTATTGTTTCAATTTCGAGGTTTTTTTGCAGTTTTTCTAAGAATTCTTTTTCTTTTTCTTTTTTTATTGTGCATCCTGCTGCAAATTCATGCCCTCCTGCTTCTCCTCCTGTCTCAGCTACAACTTTGTTGAGAAGCTCTCTTACGTTTCTTCCTTTATTACCTACATTCCTAGCAGAAACTTTTATTTTATTGCTGTAATAAGCCATTCCAACAATTGTAGTTCCTTCTTCATAAATCAATGAATTAGAAAGAATACTCATGATTGTTCCAATTATCGCATCACTAATATCTCCTCTGGCATTTATTATTACGTAACCTTTTCCTTCAATTTTGTCTTTTTCTGAAACATATTTTAAACCAGAAATTAAATTTTGTTTGTATTTAATGTGAATTGTTTCTGCTTTTTCTTTAGCTTTTGGGAGTTCTAAACAGTATTTTAACGCAGTAACACTATCTCCTAGCCTTGAGCATGCATTTATTTTTGCAGAAATTTCTCTGGCATCTTCTAACTTATTGTAAAATTTTACTAAAAAAATGTCTCCGATTATTTTTTTAGTTATTTTCGGATTTCTTAACATTATTGCTGTAACTAATCTTTCCATTTCTTCTTGATTTAATTCAATTAAAGAAGGGTATCCTTTTTTTGAGGGTTTAAGGCCTGTTTCTCTGAGTAATTCCAATACTCCTTTTGTATTTCCAGTTACTCCTGGAATATAAGGAACTGAAGAAAATTCTAAAGTTCTGTTTAAAGGCCTGGTTGAAGGATAAATCAAAAGTCCTCTTTTTTTAATAACTTCTCCTTCTTTAAGAACATTGTAATTTAATTTTTCCATTTCTTGTTCAAGGCAGTCTCCAATCATGCCTATTACTGCGAGTTTTGCAACTTTTAAGGATTTTATGATAGGGCATATTTCCTTGCAGAATAAATACACTAGTCCAGATGAACTTATTTTTTGTTTATCTAGAATTTCAGGATTAATAATATGGACATTTTTTGGAATTTTTTGAAAGATTTCATGGTGGTCTATTATAAAAACATCTTCAATGCCAGATTCAGCGAACTCACTAAGGCTTCCTGAACCTAAATCTAAAAAAACATTTATTTTGTTTTTATCAAGAGTTTTAATGAATCCTTCTTCTATTCTTTTTAGTATTTTTATTGAAAATCTTTTATCTAATTTTTTAAGAGTTTTTGCAATAATTGCTGCAGAAGTAATTCCGTCTGTATCAAAGTGACTAAAAATGCAGATTTCTTTATTTTGGGTCTTTTCTAAAAATTTTTTAGCAACATCTGAAATAACAGTTTCTATTTTCATTTTATTTTTTAAAATAATCAGTCTCAGAGAAAAAATTTCAGTTTCTTTATATTATTTTATTGCTACTCCAAAGTACTTTTTTAATTTTCTTAATTGTGCAAAAACTCTGTCTCTTTCTCTCATAGCCCTTTTGTCTTGTTTGTTTTTTTCATAATGCTTTTTTATTCTTTCTAACTTCTCCTCTACGTTCTTTAAATCTGGATTTATGTATTTTCCATGTTCTTTAAGAATGACTGAAATTTTTTTATTATATTCTCTAGGATGAATTCCTTGTTCTTTTAATTTTTGCCCTATTTTTTCACTAGTAAGTCCTTGAGAAGCTAATTCTAAAACCTTTTTTTCATATTCTTTTTGAGATAAGACTTTTTTTTCAGTTTTTGCTTTTGCCATTTTTAATATTTGTTTTAATTGTCTTTTAAAACTTTCTGTTTCCTGCTTTTTAGGATAAGTAAGGGTTAAGTAAAGTTATTTAAATTGCAAATGTATTTAATTAATATGAGCAAGAACTCTGGAAAAATTATTGGCATTATGAGTTTAAAAGGAGGTGTTGGCAAAACATCTGCTGTTGCTTCTTTAGGAGAGTATAAAAAAAAGGTTTTGCTTATTGATTGCAATTTTAATGCACCAAATTTAGGAATTCATTTTAATTTAATAGAACCAGAAACAACCTTACATGATGTTCTTGCAAGAAAAGCTAATCTTTTTGATGCTATTTATGCTGTTGGAAATCTAGATGTACTTCCTGCAGGAATATTTTCAAACAATAGGATTTCTCCTTTAAGATTAAGAGAAGTAATAAACCCAGTTAAAAGAAAATATGATTTTATTTTATTGGACTCTCCTCCGAGTTTAGAAGAAGACGGTTTAGCAGTTCTTTATGCATCTGATGAGATTTTTTTTGTTGCAACTCCAGATTATTCTACTTTAAGCAACACCATTAAATTAATGAACAGAGCTAAAGAAAGAGGTGTTAATGTGAGCGGATTAATTTTAAATAAAGTTTATGGTAAAAGATATGAATTAAGTATAGAAGATATA
>CAYLHY010000034.1:0-6868 GCA_964383885.1 Candidatus Woesearchaeota archaeon | reverse complement strand
TGAAGTAATTTTCCTTTTGTGCAATCAATTATTTTTAATTCAACTCCAGAAATTTGAGAAAAATTAAAAGAACACTTTTCATTGCAGCATCCAGTAAAAGGAAGCTTAAAAAATAAAGCAATAACTTTAAAACCTTGTTTCTGCATGATTTTAACAGCTAATCTGCTATCTAATCCTCCTGAAAGCAAAACAACTGCTTTTTTTGTTTTTCTTCTAGGAATTTTATTTTTCTTTAAATTTTTTAAAGCCATATAAATCGTCATATAAATCAAGATTTATTTTAATTTTTAATCTTTTTGAATTTGCAACTGCAATTCAAGATTTCCTAAAAAAACCAAATATTTTATCTCCAATGTTGAGAAATTTCACAGCAATACCTAAAATTATTAAAACCACTCCTAAAATAGTTCCAAATAAAAAAGTAAAATAAGATTTAGAAAAATACAAAAGAACAAATTGAAAATACTCTTTTGTTAATTTCATAATTAGCCAATCTAATCCTAAAAAAGGAAGAGAAGCAACAATCAACAAACCTCCAACTAAAAAAGGAAAACTACTTTTGTTTTCCATTAAAAAAAGCAGCAAACTGCATAAAACAATACTTAAAAATATTGTCCAATAAAACCACTTCTTCCAATAATCTCTAATTTGTTCAGAAAACAAAAATAAAAATTTTTGCATTGAAAAAGCCTGTTGATTTTCTTCATTGCCCTTATTGCAATTAAATATAGTGCTGCAATTATACTCAGCATAATAACTTTTATCAATTCCTTTGTCAATCATATCTTTTAAAACAGCTTCACTTCCCTCCTGTAAAGCTAAATCACAAGAAATCTCTTCTTCTCCTATGAAACTATCATTAATAAAATCTTTAATTGGAAAGGAATTATTGTTTTGACAATATAATTTAATTAAATTATCAAACTGATTCATATCAATATTTTCTTTAGCTGTGTTTAATATTAAATTGCTTAATTTCGGTTTAACAACATCATACTTTAAGGAAAGAGACATAGTCATGAATATATTCACAGATAATAAAGATAGAAAAAGCATAATGCTGATTAAAGCCACTAACCCACCTCTTATTATTCCCATATTAAAAATATGCGCGAAGGTTTTATAAACTTGATGATTTTTGTATAATCATGGTAAAAATTGACAAAGAAAAATGCATTGGATGTGGGCAATGTGTTGCTGTTTGTGCAACTGTTTTTGAACTTAAAGATGGAAAAGCACATGTAAAAAAAGATGCAAAAATACAAGAAAATGAAAAATGCATAAATGAAGCAATTGAGTTATGTCCAGTCAATGCAATAAGTTCAGAATAATCAAAAAGCCAGCAAAAATAGCATAATATTTATTAAGGATTATTTATTTTTTATTTTATGGCTGTTTTAAAAGAGGTAAAACATGAAAAATGGGTTAAATGGTTTTCTGAATTGAATAAAAATTCTATTAATATCGCTGGAGGCAAAGGAGCTAATTTAGCAGAAATGTATAACATGGGAATTCCTGTTCCCCCTGGATTTGTTGTAACTGCTCAAGCTTATAATGAATTTGTTGAAAAAGCAGGAATAAAGCAAAAAATCCAAGAACTCTTAAGCAGGATTGATTATGAAAATACAAAACAATTAGATGAAATAACAAAAAATATTCGTGCTTTGATTATAGATTCAGAATTTCCAAAAGAATTAAGAGAAGAAATAATAGAAGCTTATGAAAATCTTAATACTTCAGGATTTGATGAAAAAAGTTCAGCATTAGATATTCTTAAAACTTCTGAACCTGTTTTTGTAGCTGTTCGTAGCAGTGCAACAACAGAAGATTTAGCTGAAGCAAGTTTTGCAGGGCAGCAGGAAACATACTTAAATATTAAAGGAAAAGATGCTTTATTAGATGCAATAAAAAAATGCTTTGCTTCTTTATTTACTTCAAGAGCTACTTACTACAGGCACAAAAAAGGATTTTCTCACGAAAAATCAAGTTTAGCTGTTGTAGTTCAAAAAATGATTGACTCTGACAAATCAGGAGTTATTTTTTCAAAAGACCCTTCTTTTAAAAATGATAATATAATAATTGAAGCTGTTTGGGGGTTGGGGGAAGGAATAGTCTCAGGAAAAATCAGTCCTGACGAGTATATAGTTTCAAGACAGGATTTAGAAATAAAAAAAATAACAATTGGAAATAAAAAAATTGCAATAACTCGTGATTCTTCTGGAGATAAATTAGTAGTAAAACTCACAGAATCCAAATCAAAACAACAAGTATTAAAAAATCATGAAATCAAAAAACTAGCTGAAATCGCTCTTAAACTTGAAGAACATTACAAAAAACCTCAAGATATTGAATTTGCAATTGAAAATTCAGAAATATATATAGTTCAGACTCGTCCGATAACTACTCTAGAAAAAAGAATTTCTAAAGAAGAAGTAAAAAAAATTACTGGTGAAGTAATACTCACAGGATTAGCTGCATCTCCTGGAATTGCTTCTGGAAAAGTGAAAATAGTTGAGGATTTAAAAGATTTAGATAAAGTCCATAAAGGAGATATTTTAGTTACAACAATGACTAATCCAGATATGGTTGTGACAATGCAGAAATCAGCAGGAATTGTAACAGATGAAGGAGGTTTAACTGCTCATGCTGCAATTGTTTCAAGAGAAATGGGAATTCCAAGTGTTGTAGGAACACAAAATGCAACAACAAAATTAAAAGAAAATGAAATAATAACTATTGACGGATATACTGGAAAAATTTACAAAGGAAAGGTAGCAGAAACAGAAAAAAAATCTATTTTACCAGTGAAAACTGAAACAAAAACTAAAATAAAATTAATAGTTGATTTACCTGGTTTTGCAGAACGTGCAGCAAAAACAGGCATTAAAGAAGTAGGATTAACAAGAATAGAAGGAATAATTGCAGAATCTGGAAAACATCCAGAGTATTTTTTGAAACAAAATAAGATAAAAGAATATGAAAATATTATATTTAAAGGAGTAAATGATATTGCTAAATACTTTAAAAGATTATGGGTAAGAACTTCAGATATAAGAACAGATGAATTTAAGAATCTTAAAGGAGCTCCTGAAAAAGTTGAAGCAAATCCTATGTTAGGATTGCATGGAATTCGTTATGGCTTGAAAAAACCAGAAATACTGAAAGCAGAACTTAATGCATTAAAAAGAGTATCTGAACAAGGAAAAATAATAGGAATACTTCTTCCTCAGGTTATTTCTGTTGAAGAAGTCAAAAAAGTAAATGACATTCTAAAAGAAATAAATTTCAATAATGCAGAATTAGGAGTAATGATTGAGACTCCTGCTGCTGTTCAAATAATTAAAGAATTGATTAAACAAAAAATAAAATTCATTTCCTTTGGAACAAATGACTTAACTCAATATATTTTAGCAGTAGATAGAGGTAATGAAAAAGTTCAAAATCTTTATGATGAGATGCATCCTGCAATTTTATATCAATTAGCATATGTAATCAGAGTCTGCAAAAGGCAGGGAGTTGAAACTTCTATCTGCGGGCAAGCAGGAAGTAAAAAACCAATGGTAAAATATTTAGTTGAACAAGGAATTGATAGTATTAGTGTAAATGCTGATGTTGCATCTGAAATAGCAGATTACATTGCTGAAATTGAATCTGAATTAGTTAAAGGAACTGACAAAGAGCCGAGACAGTATTCTCCACAATCTTCTCAAAGCAAACAAGAACTATATTCTAATTTAAATAACAATAATAACAATTCAAACAATCAGGAAGAAAAAACAATAGAAAACAAAAACTCAAAGCCTCAAGAACAAAACAAAGAAGACAAAGATGAAATTCTAGATATTTTTTAATAACTTCGAAGAGTTTTTAAATAACAAAACCTTATTTCTTATATGCCTAAAAAAAGAGCTGGAACCAGAAAAAAATCCAAATCAAAATCTGCAAAGACTAAAACTTCTAAAAGCAAAACTGCAAAAAAGTCTTCTGCAGCTAAAACTAAGAAAGCTACCAAAAAAACAATTGAAACTTTAGAAGTAAAGCTTCCTGAATTATTAACTCAAAATTTTGTCTCATTACAAAAAGTTATGATTAAATTAACTAGTGATTTAGAAACATTAAACACAAAAATAAGTAAACTTTTAGATTTATTTGAAACAAGTGCTAAATCACTAGCTAAAGAGGATTTAGAATTAAGGGAAAAGGCTCTTAAAATTAAAAAAGCTGAGATTATGCAAGCTCAAAAGGTTTCTGAACCTAAACTACCAAAACCCTCTAAACCTGTTCTTCCTCCAAAGCCTCCTGTTAAAGCTCCTGCTAGACCTGTTCCTCTGCAAAAACCTGTTAAACCTGAACCTACTTCTAAGGAATATAAAAAATCAGGAGTGTAAAAAATGCCTGAATTTCAATTAGAAAGTACTCCCCAAAAGTTCAGAAAAGTTTTTTTATTGGCTTTTACAAAAGAATTAATTAAAAATTCTGTTCCAGAATTAAAAGAAGCAATAGAAAAAAAAGAAAAAAAATTAATTGAACAACTTTTTAAAATTGAAAAAATTAAAGAAACTTTTATTCCTTCTAAAGTCTCTAAACCTGCTGGTTTACCTTTAAAGCCTAGAATTAAATTCAAAGCTCTTCCAAAACCTTTTAAAATCCCAAAAATTCCTCCAAGATTAAAAATTCCTTTTCCAAAACTTCCAGAAAGATTAAAAGATATAAAACCAGTTCCTCGTCCAGAGATAAAAATAGATTTAGGAAAACTCAATCCTTTAATTGATGACCCAGTAGTTCAGACAATTGAATGTAACGGTCCTAATGAAAAAATAATTATAAGAGATCCTAGTCAAAAAGTAACTGATATTGTCTTAAGCAAGGAAGAAATTGATGATATAATCCAGAAATTCTCTGATGCTGGAAAAATTCCAATAACAGAAGGAGTATTTAGAGTAGCTGTTGGAAAACTTGTTTTATCAGCAATAGTATCAAATGTAGTTGGAAGCAAGTTCATAATAAAAAAATTAAGATACACTCCTCTTGCTCAGCCTGGACTTAAAAAATTAATGCCTCCTAAAGTTTTTATAAAATAAATTTAAATAATGTCCTTAAAATCATTCCAAAAGAAAACATCATAACAAAAAACAAGAAAAACATCAATAAAAAACCTTCTCTGCTCATTCCAGAAGTTCCAGATTCAAACTTATCTGCCTTTCCAAGATATCTTTTTCTTACTTTTCCAGTCTCATCTCTATAAGATTCATATAAATAAGGACCGTGAAGAACACCGTTTTTTAAAACATATCTTTTATGAACCATTTTCCTTCTTTTATATCCCTATATCCTCAAGTTTTTTTTCAGTTTTAATAATATTCTGTTTAATTCTAGCATTAGGTTTAGTTTTAGGTTTTATTTTTTTAACAATCTCCTTGCTTGAAGAACTTTTAATTCCAAAAAATTCTTTTATTTTTTTGAATCTTGAAGGCTTAGTTTTTAATTTAGGTTTAGGGTATCTTTTTAATTCCTCTCCAATTTTTGATAATTCTGAAGCAGTTTTTCTAGTTCCAATCTCAGTTTTTAGGTTTCCCTTGAATGATTTCCTTTTTAAAGGTATTTTTTCAATTAATCTTCTGAATAAGCTTTTTTTACTCGTTTTAGCTAAATGAGACTTTTTATTTAAAATAAGTTTTCTTAATCTTGGCTTTTGACCTAAAGCAGTTATTTCTACCCCTTTTATTTTTTCAGGAAGTCCTTGCCTAGTTAAATCCTTATAATAACTAATAAATTCCTGCCTTTGCAGCCAGATTATAGCTCCTGATAAAATCATAACACTAATCCAAAAGAATACACTTAACCAAGGAAGCCAATCAATATATTCTTCTAAAACCAAACATTCAGGGCAGTTAGGGCCTCCGCAATCAACCCCTTCTTCATCATAATCCTTTATGCCATCATAACAATAATCACAAAATCCAGTAAATTGTGTTGTAACAAAATCTATATTCAGTCTCTCAATGTCTTTTGTTTGAATTATTGTTTTTTCTTTAATCCTGCTTACTAATTTATTTGTCTTTTTCTCATAAATTTCAACATAAGTATCATTACACCATTCAACTTCTTTTGCTGTTATTGGCACAGCTAGATTACATGGTTTTTTCTCAATTCTTTCTCCTGCACAGTTAGTTAAGTCAATGCAAATTCTTTCTTGAATTCCTGTTTTAAACACTTTTTCTCTTAAAATCTCCTCTAAGGTATAAGAAACCTTGCATTCGCCCCATTCACTGCATTGCCACTTAGAGTTACATCCTCTGCTTTTTCCAGATATATCCTCTAATATTTCTTGAGAAATTTCATCACATGATATCTTTTCTGGTTTCTCTGCTTGTGTTCCGCAGTTGTTTAAATCAACACAATCATATGCATAACTAAATTCATCCTCTTCTGAACAAGAAGTCCATTTACACTGCCAATTTTCATAACAAGTAACATTGCATGATCTTTTTTCTTCTGGTTTTTCAAATTCAGTTCCGCAATTGTTTAAGTCTTCACAAATTCTTGTCTGTGTTAGGGTTTTAGGATCACAGTCGCTCCATTCTCCACATTGCCAATTTTCTTCACATGCTATAACACATTCTCCATTTTTACATACTTCATTTTCTTCACAATAAACAGCATCAGACCATTCTAAACATGAATCAGAATCATAATCTCCGCATTCTCTATAAGAAGAATTGTCAATACATTCTCTTTCTCCTAAATTACACTCATTGCTGCATCCTTTGCCTCCACCTCCACCACCTTTTTCTTCCTCTTCTTCTTCAAAAACACGTATTGTTAAATTATTTGAAAATAAATAATCACTATAATCAGTTCCATCATA
>CAYLHY010000033.1:0-7023 GCA_964383885.1 Candidatus Woesearchaeota archaeon | reverse complement strand
TCATGTTACTCACTCAACTCTGCAATGTGTTTTTCCTGTTATATACACTAAAGAAGGAAATATTGTTTATACATTGGATTTTAAATTTGATAATTTTCCTACAATGGAATCTCCTCCTAATTACAGAAAAATGCAGGAAGTTGCAAGAAAAGGAGTTAAAGTGTTAATAGCAGACAGTTTATACTCTGGAACAGATAGAAAAACACCAAGTGAAAGAGTTGCAAGAGATCTTCTTGAAGATGCTTTTTCTGTTGCAATGAAAGATAAAAATTCAGCTTTTTTTATTACAACTTTTTCATCTCATATCTCTAGAATAAAAAGCATTGTTGAATTCGCTAAAAAAACAAAAAGAGAAATAGTAATAATGGGAAGGAGCATGAATAAATATATTAGTGCTGCAAGAAGCATTAATAAAGGCCCTTTCAAGCATAATATCAAACTTTTAAAGTATAAAAAACAGATAAATTCTTTTTTAAGAAAAGTAGACAGAAACAGAGGAAGATATTTAGTAATCTGCACAGGACATCAAGCTGAGAGAGGTTCTATAATGGACAGGCTTGTAAAAGGAGATACTCCTTTTAATTTTAAATCAGGAGATAATGTAATATTCGCTTCAAGTGTAATTCCTACTCCTTCAAGCATTATTAACAGAGACAAAATGGATAAAAAATTAAGAAGCAAGGGTGTGAGAGTTCAGACAGATATTCATGTTTCAGGGCATGCCAGCAGAGGAGATTTAAGAGAACTTTTAGGAATTTTCAAACCAAAACATATTATTCCTGCTCATGGTTCCTTACAGCAAGAAGCTCCAATGATTGAATTAGCAAATGAATTCGGCTATAAATTTGGAGAAACCTCACATTTATCTTCAGACGGCAAGGTTTTAAGTTTTTAAAATGGTAAATCAAGAGATTCTTGAGGGATTAAGAAACGCTTTAGCTAGAGGATACTCACTTGAATCAGCAATGATGAGTTTTTTTAATGCAGGCTATAAAAAAGAAGAAATAGAAGAAGCTGCTGGATTCCTTCATCAGCATCCGTCTCATCCTTTATCTCATCCTGAAAAACCTTCTTCTCCTGAAGCTCTTGAATCTGAACAAATAAAAAAAACTGAAAAAACAGTTTCAAAAATTCCATACAAACCTCTAAAACAGCCTCTAAAACCTGTGCCTTCTGCACCTTCTGCTCAAGCTCAAAAACCTGTTCAACAAGTAATTAAAAAAAGAATTTCTGAATATGAACCTGAGCCTTCTAAAAAAATTAAACTTAAAATAATAATCCTAATAATTCTTTTAGTAATGCTAGCAGGAGCTTTTATAGGAGTGATTATTTTTAAGGAACAAGTAATTAATTTCTTTAATAATCTTCTAGTTTAATAAATTTAAAATTAACTCAAATTTAATTTAATAAATTTAAAAATGCCTGAAATTTACAAACCTGCAGAGGATTCTTATTTTTTAATAGAAGTTTTACAAGATAAATTAAAATTAAAAAATCATGAATTAAAAAACTTAAAATTTTTAGAAATGGGCTGCGGCAGCGGGATTATACTTCAATTTCTAAAAAGTATTGGAGTAAAAAACCTTTTTGGAATAGACATTAATCCTGATGCAATAAAACAATGCAAAACTCTTGGATTTAAATGCATTGTTTCAGATCTTTTTAATGAAATTCAAAAAAATGAAAAATTTGATGTAATAATTTTTAATCCTCCGTATCTTCCAGAAAATTCCAAAGAACCAGAAGATTCAAAACTTGCAACAACAGGCGGGAAAAAAGGTTCAGAGATTATAAATGAATTTTTAAAACAAGCAAAAAAGCATTTAAAAAAACACGGAAAAATTTTCTTGTTGTTTAGTTCTTTTACTAAAGGCATTAAATGGCAGGGTTTTAAGAAAAAGATTTTAGCTAAGAAAAAACTTTTTTTTGAAGAATTATATGTTGTTGAATTAGCTGTTGAATTACACTGAATTATTGCTGAACTTATTTTTGAATTTATCTTTTAATTTTTTTCCAAGAGATTTTTTTATGTTTTAAAACCTCTATTTGAGGAAGCTGGTCTTCAAAAGTCTCTCTACTTGCTTGATAAAATATCCCTAAAGGAATTTTTGTTTTTTTGGTTATTTTATTGTAATCAAATTCTAAAGCTTTTTTATAAGCTTGAGAAAAACTTGATTTATTGAAATTAGATTGCTTAGACTGCAGAAAATAAGTTTTTTCCCTGTATCCTTTATCAGGATGAAAAACTATGCAAGGTTGCAATATTTCAATAAATGCAAAACCTTTATGCTTAAAAGCTTCTTCTAAAACCCATTGAATTTCTTTAGAGTCTGCAAAAACTCTTGCAACAAAAGTAGCTCCTGCAGATAACATTAAAGCTATTGGATTTAACGGAGGAACTTTTACTCCTAGAGGAGTTGTTTTATCTTTAAAGCCTTGTTCAGTTGTAGGAGTTGGCTGTCCAACTGTCAGCGCAAAAACCTGATTGTTATGAACAAAATATTTTATATCAGAGTTATATCTGGCTGCATGAATTAAATGAGAAATGCCTTCTGCATAAGCATCTCCGTCTCCTGCAAATCCAAAAACATTTAGATTAGGGTTACCTAATTTTATTCCCAACATAGTTGGAAGAACTCTTCCATGTAAAGTATTAATGCCGTTTAAATTTAAGTAATCAAAAATCTTTCCATGACATCCTATTCCAGTAACTATTGCAAAATCATCTTTGCTCTTTCCTGAATTGATTTGTTTATTTAAGAATTTTTTTACTCCTTCTAGTATTTGATTATTAAAACATCCAGGACACCAGGTTATTTTGCTCGGAGTTGAAATGTCTGTTTTTTTATTAAATATCATTTTATTTTTAAATTTAAATATTTAAATTATTAAATGTTTTTTCACCTCCTTCCACCTTGGGATAAGTATAGACACTAATGATAAAACTAATCCTATAATCAATCCAGTATCATTATGAGCATTAATTATTATTCTTTGAAAAGATATTATTATTAAAACAGCTAAAGCAAAAACAAAATATCCAAATTTCAAATAAACATCTTTTATAAAAAGATACAGACCATATAAAATAAAACAAGCAATAGTTATGTGCATTGATGCATCAAAAAGAATATCTTCTCTGAATATTTTCATTGGAAGAAATTTAAGCAATAGCAAACCTAACGCCATTATAATTCCTGTTAAAATCAATTCCTTTAATCTGTATTTTCTTTTTCTTAAAAACATTTTATCTTAATCTTTTTTCAATTTCTTTTTTTAATTCATCATGAAGAAAAGGCCTTGCATTATATTTTAGAATTTTATTTTTTTCAGGGATATTAAATCCTAATTTTTCTTTTATTAGTTCTCCTAATTGCCCTGTTGAGTTATTTTCTACAAGAATTAAATTCTTTCCTATAAACTCCTTCCATAAGTCTTTTTTAGGAAAAGGTTCAATGTAAAGAATCTGCACAAATTTGACATCTAACCCTTGCCTGATGCAATCTAAAATTGCTCCTTTAGTTGAGCCCCATGCAACCACTACATTATCAGAACTAGGATTGCCAAAAACCTTATACTGATCAAAATTTTCAGATTCTTCAATCAATGATTTTTTTATTTCTTTTCTTTTATTAACATTAGAAACAATTATTTGTGGATTGTCTGTTGCGCTTCCATACTTATCTTTTTCATAACTATTATATCTTGAAAAATTAGTTTGTTTTTTTGATTTAATTACTTCAGGAATTTCTTTAATTGTGTAAAAACTTTCAGCTAGATGTTTATCTGAAATAATTATACAAGGAATTTTAAATTTTTGAGAAAGATAAAATCCTTGACTTGTAAGTTCTTCTGCTTCTACAGGGTCTCCTGGAGCAAGAACAACTCTTGGAAATTCTCCATGGCCTGAAAATCTTGCAATGTTTAAATCTGCTTGGCTTTGATAAGTAGCTACGCCTGTTCCAGGGCCTTGTCTTTGAGCAAGATAAAATACTAACGGAACTCCTGCTATTCCGCACAAACTTAAAGCTTCTGACATTAAATCAAATCCTCCTCCAGATGTTCCAACCATAACTTTAGCTCCAGTAATTGCGCTTCCAATTCCTGCATTTGCAACAGCAATTTCATTTTCTAATTCCAGCACAAGAAAAAAACCTTTGATTTGTTTTTCTGCAAGTTCTTTTAAAATAGGAGTTGCAGGAGTCATAGGATAAGCATAATAAATATCTAGTCCAGAGTGTATTGCTCCTTCTGCTATTCCCATACTGCCGTTTCTAAAGACTTTATTTTCCTTATTAATTACATTTTCTAATTCAAAAACTTCTTTTTCAGAATTATAACCTTTTTCAGCTGCTTTTATATTCTCTTCATACTTTTCTAAGTTTTTTAATTCCTCTTTTAAAAATTCAAATTCAATTCCTAAAATCTTAAAAATTCTTCCTGCAAAAAACATATTTCCTAATTCACTATGTCCCTTAACTATTAATCCGTGTTTTTTTAATTGAGATTTATGAATTAATTCAGTCATATCATCTAAAGCTACAATTACATCTAATTTAGAATCATTGCTATAAACAGGCTCATTACTAAAAGTAAGAACATCAAAATTATGCCCTCCTCTTATAAGAGACTGATAATCTCTTGAATAAAAAGCATAATAACCTTTTCTAACTAATGCTCTAGCAAGAACATATGCAAGCGCGCTAATACCTTGCCCTGCTTTTCCCCCAAATAATATATTAAATCTCATCTTGAACACCTCTTTATCTTGATTTTATATATTAAATCACACTCATTTTTATATACCTATCAAATAATGTAATATTATAAACTTTTTCAATAAATCTATTTAAAATGAAATTTTAAAATGAAATTCGCCCACATTTCAGATGTTCATTTAGGAAGCTGGAAGCAGGAACCAATGCAGGAACTGAATTTTTTGTCTTTTCAAAAAGCTATAAGCAAGTGTATAGAGTTAAAAGTGGATTTTGTTGTAATTGCTGGAGATTTATTTGATTCAGCTTATCCGCCTATTGAGATTCTTAAAAAAACTTTTGCTGAATTCAGAAGACTTAAAGAAGCAAAAATCCCTTGTTTTATTATAGCTGGAAGTCATGATTATTCTGTTTCTGGAAAAACTTTTTTAGATGTTTTAGAAAAAGCAGGTTTTTGCAAGAACGTGTTGAATTCAGAGACTTATGAAAATTCTGATTATATTTATTTAAGTCCAACTTTATATGAAGGAGTTGCTATTTATGGTTATCCTGGAAAAAAATCAGGATTAGAAATAGAAGAACTTAGAAGAATAAGACTTCATGATTCTCCTGGAATGTATAAATTGCTTGTTTTACATACTACAATAGATAAGGCAAAAGGCACTCTTCCTGTAGATGCAATTGAAACTGAGAAGCTTCCCAAAGCAGATTATTATGCTTTAGGGCATTTGCATATTGATTTTCAATATGAGAATTTTGTTTATCCTGGACCGATTTTTCCGAATAATTTTCAGGAATTAGAAGATATAGGTTACGGAAGTTTTTATATTGTAGATACTGAAACCAATAATTTGCAGAAAATTACGTTAAAAATAAAAGAAGTTGAACCAGTAGAAATTGAAATTAAAAATGCTCTCATTGCAACAGAACAAATTATCTCAGAATTAGAAAAAAGAAATTTAGAGGATAAGATTGTTCTTTTAAGAATAAAGGGAGAATTAGAAAAAGGCAAAACCTCAGATATAAAATTTCAAAAAATTCAAGAATATGTTGAGGGAAAAGGAGCTTATTTTATGCTTAGAAACACCCATGATTTAAAAATTAAAGAAGTTGAACTTGATATGGATATTGATTTAAAGAATTCAGAAGATGTTGAGAAAGAAACAATAAATCTTTTTTCAGAACAAAACCCTTCTGAATTTAATCCTTTAATTCAAAAATTAATAGATGCCCTTTCAATTGAAAAACAAGAAGATGAAAAATCAGAAATATTCATAAGCAGATTAGTAGAAGGAGCAAGAAAAGTTTTGGATTTTTAAATAAATAAAAATGAAGCTGTTGAAAATAAACCTTAGAAATATAAGAAGTTATGAAGAAGAAGAAATTATTTTTCCAAAAGGTTCAATTTTATTATCTGGAGATATAGGTTCTGGAAAAACATCAATACTTCTTGCAATTGAATTCGCGCTTTTTGGATTGCAGCCTGGGCAGAGAGGTTCTTCTTTATTGAGAAACGGAGCAGATTCAGGAGGAGTGAAATTAGAATTTGAAATTGATGGAAAAAATATAATTATTGAAAGAACATTAAAAAGAGGCAAAACTGTTTCTCAAGATTATTGTGCGATAACTATTGATGGAGAAAAAACAGAAACATCTGTAACTGAGTTAAAAAACAAAGTTTTAAGATTATTGAATTATCCTAAAGAGTTTTCAAAAAAACAAAACATATTGTATAAATTTACAGTTTATACTCCTCAAGAACAGATGAAAGAAATAATAATTCATGATCCTGAAACAAGAATCAACACTCTAAGGCATGTTTTTGGAATTGACAAATACAAAACAATACTTGAAAACACATCCATATTAATATCAAAAATAAGAGAAGAAAAAAGACTGAAACAAGGGCAGACTCTTAATCTTGACCAGGATAAAGTAACTTTAAAGGAAAAAGAAGAGGAATTAGAAAGCAAGAGATATAATCTTGTCTCAGTGGAAAAAGAGCTTTTTTTAAAAACAGAAGCAAGAAAAAAAATTCAAGAAGAGAGAGAGGAAATTTCCAAAAAAATTGAGGAAAAAAATAAATTGCAATCTGAAATTGAAAAAACAAAAATAATGATTTCAAACAAAAACAACTCCATTTTAGAAAACAATAAACTTATAAAATCCCTCAAGGAACAGGTTCAGAATCTTGAAAAAATAGAATTTAAAGAAGAAGAAATAATTGAATTAGAAAAAAGAATTGAACTTTTGAAACAAGAAAAACAAGAATTAAATGAAAAAAATTTAGAAGTTGCTTCTCAGATAA
>CAYLHY010000032.1:0-7165 GCA_964383885.1 Candidatus Woesearchaeota archaeon | reverse complement strand
AAAAAATTTCAGAGAAAATCAAAAAACTAACAGAAACAGAAAAACTAACATAAAAAAGATTTAAAGAAAAAAAAGAAATAAAAAAAATAAAGAAAAAAAGAATAGAAGCCAGCAGGTACGTTAGAATCTCTAATAAATTATTCTCAAAACTTTCAGAAAAACTCATTCAAAGAGGTTATTTCAGAAGCCTTAAAACAAATTTATCAAGAGCTAATATGAAATTTCTAACAAAAAGTTATGTTTCTGTTATTTTCTTAAATACTTTTTTATCATTTCTAGCTTCTCTGATGTTATTTGCTTTTCTTTTATTCTATAATCTTGGAATAAATTTTCCATTTATAACTTCCTTCAGAGGAGATATTATTCAGAGAATAATTAACACCTTTTGGATTATTTTTGTTATTCCAATATTAACTGGAATTATAACTTACTTTTATCCTTTAATTGAAAGAAAATCAATTGAATCTAAAATTTCTCAAGAACTTCCTTTTGCAGCAATACACATGGCAGCTATTTCTGAATCATTAATAGAGCCAAGCAACATTTTTAAGATAATAATTAAAACAAAAGAATATCCTGCACTTGAAAAAGAATTTACAAAAATTCTTAATGAAATAAATGTTTTTGGAAGAGATTTAGTGACAGCTTTAAGAAACAGCGCTTTCAATAGTCCAAGCAGAAAACTTGCAGAATTGCTTGATGGATTAGCTACAACCATAACAACTGGAGGTGATTTATCTGAATTTTTCAATAAAAGAGCTCAGAGTTTATTATTTGATTACAAATTAGAAAAAGAAAAAAGAACAAAAACTGCAGAGACTTTTATGGATATTTATATAAGCGTGGTTATTGCAGCTCCAATGATTTTAATGCTTCTGCTTATAATGATGAGGGTTTCAGGATTAGGAATTCCTTTAAGCACTGGAATGATATCTTTAATAATGGTTTTAGGAGTGTCATTAGTTAATGTAATTTTTCTGATATTCTTGCAATTAAGAAGTTCAATGTAAATTCAGGAATTAATTAACAACTTTTATATATCTCTGTAGCTGTTTAAAATTATATTTAAAAATGAGAATGAAATTTTTTCACTGGATTGGAATTTTTATTGGATTAATAACAATAGGGCTTGCTTTTTTATTCGCAAAAGGCGCTATGTTTTTTTTCATTATAGGAATAGGTGTTTTAATAGGAATATTTCCTTTTGTTTTCTCAATAATAAGAGAAGGAGTTATTGCTGGAGAAAAAGAAGAGATGTTTTTGGAATTCACTAGGAATTTAGTTGAAAGTGTAAAAACAGGAACACCAATAAGCAAAAGCATTATCAATGTTAAGGATAGATTTTATGGGGTTTTGAGTGAAAATGTCAAAAAACTAGCTAACCAGATTCAAGTCGGGATTCCTTTAAATAAAGCATTAAGTACTTTTGCAAAAGATATTAACAATAAAACAATTGCAAGAGCTATCACTCTTATTGGACAAGCTGAAAGAGCTGGAGGAGATATTGGAGTAATACTAGAAAGCGTAGCTAATGCAGTAAACACATCAGAAAAATTAAAAAAAGAAAGAAAAGCCACTATCCAAACTTTGGTTGTTCAAGGATACATCATTTTTTTTATTTTCATAATAATCATATTATTAATGCAATTCAAGATACTTCCAATGCTTTCAGGAATTGCGGGAACAGGGTTAGGATTAGGAGGTCAGCCGATTAACCAAACTGAAATATCTAATGCTTTTTTGTATTTACTTTTAATTCAAGGATTTTTTTCAGGATTAGTAATTGGAAAACTTTCAGAGGGAAATATTAAAGCTGGAATAAAACACTCCTTTACACTAGTATTGATGTCTTTTTTAATAGCTGCAGGTGCAAATGCTTTTTTCGGCGGATGAAAATAAAAAATGAAAAGAATTAAAGGCAAAAAAGCAAGTCATGTTGGAATGGTGTTGTCATTTGTAATATTTGTAACTTTTCTTGTTTTCCTTTATTCAATAATCCAGCCTGCTACGAAAACTGAAAAAACAAAAAAAGATCTTGTTAGTTTTCTCAAAAATGAGCTTGTGAATGAACTATCCTCTGATGTTACAATTGCAACAATAAACACTAAATCTAAAAATTGCATAAAAATTGATTTTATTCCTGGAACTGAAAGTTTTGGATTTATAGCTAAAGATCCAGAAACAAAAAAAATTCTTGAAAGTTTTTCTGTAGATAGCAAGATAATAATCAAGAATAATAATGCAGAATTAGTAAAAGTGTTTTTTTCAGAAGAGTTTGAAAAAAATTCTGGAGAAGATGAATCTTGTGAAGAGACTTATGAATTAGGATTAGTAAGAACAGAGACTTATTTATTTGAATCAAAAATAAAAAATATGATAAATAATTTCAAAGAGAATTACATTGAAATTAAAAATAAATTGAAAATTCCTCCAGGAAGTGAATTTGGATTTAGTTTTATTGATTTCCAAGGAGAGGTTATTTCAACCCCTGAAAAAGAGGTTTCAGTAGATATTTATGTAGAAGAAATTCCAATACAATATCTTGATGAACAAGCAAATATTAAATCAGGATTTTTAAGCATAAAAGTGTGGTAAATTTTATGAAATCAAAATTTAAAAACTCTGAAATTCTAATAAGAAAATGAATAAAAGAGGATGGATAAGGATTGTTGAAGCTTTTATAGCATTAATGCTTATAACTGGAGCATTATTGATTGTTATTAATAAAGGTTATATTGGAAAAAAAGATATTTCTGAACAAGTTTATTCAGTGCAGATTGCAGTTCTAAGGGAAATACAATTAGATGATGATTTAAGGGCAAGCATACTTAATATCAAAGAAGATGAACTTCCTGTTGAATGGAAGGATTTTGAAAATTATGGTTTAGAAGAAGTTAAAAATAAAATTATTGAAAGAACTCCGGAATATCTTTATTGCGAAGGAAAAATCTGTAAATTAGATGTTGTATGCAGCCAGGAAGAATTTGTTGAAAGAGATGTTTATGCTCAGAGTGTGGCAATTGCAGCTAATCTTGAAAAATACTCTCCAAGGCAATTAAAATTATTTTGCTGGGTTAGAGATTAATTCAAATGAAATTCAAATTTTTAGAGCATACAGCAGACATCAAGTTTCAGGCTTTTGGTTCCAATAAAGAAGAAGTTTTTGAAAATTCTGCTTTAGCAATGTTTAATGCAATGAGCCATGACATAATAAAAAGCAGAATAAAAAAGAAAATCTCTGTTAAAGGAAAAGATAATGAATCTTTGTTGTATAATTTTCTTGAAGAGCTTTTGATACTTTTTGACTCAGAAGGTTTTTTTCTTTCAAAATTAAAAGTAAAAATTAAGGAAAACAAAGAAAAAAAATTAGAAGCTGAGGTTTATGGTGATTCTGCTGAAAATTATAATCTTAGAATAGATATAAAAGCTGTAACATACAATGAAATGTTTATAAAAAAAGATAACAAAACAAATAAATGGGTTGCACAAGTTGTATTAGATGTGTAAAATGATAAAACTAAAAAAAATTTCAGAGAATATTTATGAAATTCCTAAAACAGGAAACATGAAAGTTCCTGGAAGAGTTTATGCTTCTGAAAAAATACTTGAATTAATTAAAAAAGATAGAACTCTCGAACAAGCAAGAAATGTAGCTATGCTTCCAGGAATTTTAAAGGCTTCAATAGCTCTTCCAGATGCTCATCAGGGTTATGGTTTCCCAATAGGAGGTGTTGCTGCTTTTGATATAAATGAAGGAGTTATTTCTCCAGGAGGAGTTGGTTATGATATTGACTGCAGTGTCAGGCTTTTAAGAACTAACTTAAAAAAGCAGGACATAATTAACATTCAGGAAAAAGTAGTTAATGCTTTGTTTAGAAAAATTCCTTCTGGTGTTGGAAGAGGAAGCAAATTTCAGATTTCGCGAAAAGAATTAAATGAAGTTCTTAAAAAAGGAGCAAGGTATATGGTTGAAAAAGGTTATGGCTTTAAAGAGGATTATCTTCATTTAGAAGAAGAAGGATGCATTTCAGGAGCAAATCCAGAAAAAGTTTCTGAAAAAGCAATTAAAAGAGGCATTGGGCAGTTGGGAACTTTAGGAGCAGGAAATCATTTTTTAGAAGTGGGATTTGTTGAAGAAATTTATGATGAAAAAACTGCTGAAGCTTTTGGCTTGGAAAAAAATCAAATTACAATTTTAATTCACTGCGGAAGCAGAGGTTTAGGGCATCAAATAGCTTCAGATTACATTAAAGCAATGGAAGATGAATACGGCTTTAAAAATCTTCCAGACAGAGAATTAATTAATGCTCCTATTAAAAGCAGATTAGGAAAAGATTATTATGCTGCAATGGCATGCGCTGCTAATTTTGCTTTTGCAAACAAACAGCTTATTACTCATTGGGTGAGAGAGGAAATGAATTATTTGTTTCCTGAAAAAAAACCAAAAATAGAAGTTGTTTATGAGGTCTGCCATAATATTGCAAAGTTTGAAAAATTCAAGATTAACGGACAGGTTAAAGAAGTTTGTGTTCATAGAAAAGGCGCTACGAGAAGCTTCGGACCTGGAAGAAAAGAGATTCCTCCTGCATACAGAGATGTCGGCCAGCCTGTTTTAATTCCAGGAAGCATGGGAACAGCAAGTTATGTTTTAGTTGGAACAAAAAAAGCAGAAGAACTTACTTTTGGAAGCACTGTTCATGGAGCAGGAAGAGTTTTAAGCAGAGCTGCAGCTTCAAAAAAATTAAGGGGCAGTGAAGTTAAGAGTTCTTTGCATGAAAAAGGAATTGAAGTAAAAGCAGGAAGCTGGCAGGGATTAAGCCAGGAAGCTCCTCAAGCATACAAAGACATTGATGAGGTTGTGAGAGTAGTGGATGAACTGGGAATAAGCAAAAAAGTTGCAAGGCTGAAACCATTGGCTGTGATTAAAGGATAGAAAATCAATCTAACTTAATTAAATTCATCTAACTCTTTTTTAATAGATTCTATATGGAAGCTGTTATTGCATTTATCCAAATGAGAGATATATCCTATATAATTAAAAGAGTCTTTTTCAATGATTCTTGAAAATTCAAATCCTAATTTTTTGTCTATTAATCCAATTTTTTGATTCTTAACTGCAGAAGTTTTTATTACTATTTTTTCTGTGTTCTCTCCTAAATAAGACTCAAAAGAATTATTAATCTCTACCCCTAAAATCCTTGCACTTTCTTTCATTACATGCTTCAATAAAAACAAAATAAAATAATCAACATCTTTCAATATTATTTGTGAAAATTTTGTTTCTAATATTTTTATGTAATTTTTCACATAAATTTCCTCAAGAAAATCAATTATTCGTTGAGGAGTTCTGTTATAAAGAAAACATGGCGGGAGAGGAACATAAGTAAAAAAATCTCTTTTATCTGTTTTTAATCTTGCTAATGCTCCAGAATCAAAAAGTCTCTTTAAAAGCCTGTATTTCTTGCTGTAACTGAATTCTTTTTCAATATTTTTTTGCTTTTTTGTTAATATTAAATAATAAACTTTTCCCTCATCAAATCCCAAACATTCATAAAGTGCTTGCTGGGAGGCTCTTATCATAAGGTCTTTATTATAATGATTCATTTTTGAAGAACGTTCAATTTTTACGATTGTTTATTTTTTTCATACATATTAAAATTAAAACAACTTTATAAATAAAGTTGAGAAATTTTTTGAAAAAATTAAAAAAAAATTTTATTTTCAAGAAATTTTTGAATTTTCAAGAAAAATTTTCAAGAAATTTTTGAAATTAAATTTATTTTATATTTTGAAATTCAATCTTAATTCCTTTAACAATTCTATTCAGACAGTTATTTTTATCAACGCTGATTAAATTTAATTTTTTTAATTTAGATACATATGTGCTTATCTCAGTAATTGATTTTTTAAGAATTTTTGAAATATCTCTTGTTGTATTTTTTCCATCAGATAAAAGAAGAATATCCAATGCTACTTTGCTTTTCATAACCCCTCCTAAATCCTGAATATTTTTCTTTGAAACAGGTTTAATAAAAGATTTTCTAAAAGTTTCTTGAGATAAATTAAGAAAATTATTCTTATGAAGCTTCAAAAAAGAATAGAGATTCTCGGTTAAAATGTCTTTTAATTTCATTTCAGATGCTTTTTTAAATTCCTTTAAAAAGAAATTATAACTAATTAATTCTTTATCAACAAGAATTTCATCATTCTCATTAGTTAGATAATAAAGAATCTTAAAAATTTTCTGTCTTGAAATGAAACTATTGTTTATTATTTTTTTGACTTCTTTATAGGTATGGTCCCAGTTAGGAATTTGAAAATTGTATTTAATAAGAAATTTCTCAATCCTTATTAGAATTGGTTTTTTAAAGGAAATAATTCCCTCTTGATGCATTATTTCTCTTGCTTTTTGACAGATATCAGGACCTAAAAATGCTAAATCCATTGGATAATCTAATTCCTCTGGAAAAAGTTTGTGAAAAAAATTGCAAAAGAAAACATCCAAAGGACCCCTAACCATGTAAGAGGACTTATACTCTGGAAAAAACTTGTTATTCATTATAGCTAAGACATTAAAAAAATACTGGAATAAATCTTCTTCAGTATAATGGATAAATCTTTTTAATAAATCCGAAGATTTAAAGATAAAAAAATTTTTCATGTTGAAACCTAAAGAATAAACTATTTTGTAAAGTTCTTCTATTTTTTTATCAATAAATAATGCAGAATCCATCATTCTTTTCTTTCTTAGGACATTTCTAAAATAAGAGTTAGATAAGGTGCTATAATCCCACATAATTAAATAAATTTTGCAGTTTTTTCCGAGTTCAGATAATTTTTTTAATTCTTTTAATGTAAATAAAAGTTCATAGTTTGGTGTAAGATAAGTTATAGAACAATAGATATTTTTTGATTTTCCTGATTCAATATCTTTTATAAAATTTTCAAAATTCTCCTCATCTCCAGGATATGCCTTAAGCATCTTCATTTTATATTCATTTAAAAGTAACAATAAATAATAAATGATGATTATTACATTTTATAAAGATTTTGATAATCTGAATTAACAAACTATTTTAGAATTTGATATGTTCAATGAAAATGAAAAATGCACTTACTTACAAAGAAAGAGAATATAAATACGTTTTAAAGATATATGATAAAA
>CAYLHY010000031.1:0-7362 GCA_964383885.1 Candidatus Woesearchaeota archaeon | reverse complement strand
CAATTCTTCAATCTAAAGTTAAAGTTATAGGAGAAGAAGCTTTTGCAACACCTGTAAAAATTCAATTAATGCCGTATTATTTAAAAAGAATGGTTAGAAAAGGAACAAACTATGTTGAGGACTCTTTTTCTACTATCTGCAAAGATTCTCAAATAAGAATAAAACCCTTTTTAATCACACGTAGAAAAGTTTCAAGAAATGTAAGAAAAGCTTTAAGAGAAAAAGCAAAAAAAGAACTAATAGAGTATGTTAAAACAAAAACAACAGAAGAAATTTTTCAAGATATATTAAAAAATACTCTTCAAAAAAAATTAAGTTTAATTCTTAAAAAAATATATCCTTTGTCTCTTTGTGAAATCAGAATACTAAAAGTTGAAAAAGAACTTGAACCTAATTCTGAATCTAAAACTAAAAAATAAAAAACTTCTTATCATTATTTAACTAAAACAAACCCATATAAAAGGAGAGAGTTTTACATTCAACTACTCTAAAAAATGATAAAAAAAGTCTCTAAAGAATTAAAAAAAAGAAACATCTATCACAAAAAAGAAAAAGAGTTTATTCTTACAAAGAAAAGTAAAACAAGAATTCCTAATGTAAACGAAGATGTATTCTATCTCTTAGGAGTTATATCTGGAGATGGTTCGTTGGTAAAATGCAAAAGAAAAAGAGGAGGTTATCATTATATATTAAGAATTTATTCAGGGAAAGAAAAATATCTTGTTTATCTAAACAAAATAATTCAAAAATTATTTAAAATAAAAGGAAAAATTACTCAAGATAAAAGAAAAAAGAACTTGTATTATATAACAATTCAAAACGCAGCAATATTTTTCTATTTTGTAACATTAGGCAGTGAAATAGGGAAAAAGAAAGTAGGAAAAATCCCGAATAAAGTAAAAAAGAAAAATAAAAATATTTTAAATTATCTTGCAGGATTAGTTGACACAGATGGGCATGTTAAAGAAAAAAGAATACAATTAAAACAAAAAAGACTCCAATTATTAAAAGAAATAAAAGAATTATTAGATAAATTAAATTTAAATTGTGCTACTCCAAAAGTAAATTATACGAATAACATCCCTTTTTATTATATAAGATTTGATAATAAAATCCCTCTAAGATGGAAAGGCAAAATCTTTTAAAGCGGTTCTATCTTTTTTATTTACTGGTATTAATATTGCCTGCGTAGCTCAGTGGTAGAGCACGAGTCTTGTAAACTCGGGGCCGGGGGTTCGAATCCCTCCGCAGGCTTTTTTCTAAAAAAATTATAATCTTTCTACAAACATTCTTTTACTTTTCCAGAAGCTTCTTTGAATTCAATGCCTTTTTGTTCTAGAGCTGTCTGCATGTTTCCTCCAATTCTTCCAGCAATAACTAAATCCACTTTTTTATCAGCCAGCATATACGCTACACTCCATCCAGCTCCCCCGCCTCCAACAGCAAAAGGATTTTTAATTACTTCTATAAGCTTCTTATCCTCAAAAATAAGATAATAAGGAGCTCTACCTCCTTTTAAACTCACTTCACTTTCAGGAGTTTTTCCTTCAGAAGCTACAGCAATTCTTTTTGTCATTTTTTAACCTCCATTATTTTATCTATCAAAATTCCCTGAATAACAGAGACAAATATCATTATAAGAGTTAAAACAACAACATATTTCCATCCGAAATATAAAATAATTAAAGGAATCATAGGAAGTTTAATTGCTCTATTATACAAAAAACATGCAATTAATCCATAACTCAGTCCTTTCTGCCTTAAATCAGCTAAAAGAGGATACCACATATAAATCGGCCCAGAAGATAAAATTCCTCCAATTATAATAAAAAACCATTTCTTAACTTTCTTTTCCCTTGTATGTTTGATTATAAATTCAGGAGTTATAAAATAATTAACTAACACCATTAAAACAAAAACAATCAAAAAAATCGGGATTATTCTCATTAAAATACTTCCAAAAAAAGACATAGAAGAATAAAAAAGAGCTTTATCTGTAATAAACAAAATAAAATAAATTAACAGCACAATTATTAAAAAAAATCCTGATGCTGATAATTTAATTTTTTTCATTTTAAATCACTCCTAAAATAAATACTGTTGTTATTGCAACAATTATTGAAGAAACAAATGACAAAATATTCCTAGCAAATGCAAACTTTTTCCCTAAAATTATGCTTTCTGCAGGCAATTGCACAACTCCTACTGTCACCCAAGCAACAATGAATGCAGTAACAGCTATTAAACTAATTCCTTGTTTTAATAATTCTCCTCCAAGTATGTAACTAACTAAAGGATTTCCTGCAGACACACTTCCAATAGCACTTCCAATAATAGAATCAAGAAAAACATTATTTTGGAAAATTCTTAAATAAAAAGATTTAGGGATAAGAGTTACAATAAGACTAACAAGAAGAATGGTTCCAAATATTAAGGGTAAGACTCTTGCAAACATTCTTCCTGCTTTTAAAATTGATTCATAAAGCTTATTCATTTTGGTTACTCTATTTTTGATTCTCTGTAAAATTTATTCTAAAGCTCTAACCATTAAAGCTCCGCACTTTGGGCATTTTTTGCTTCTGCATGGTTGTCCTCTTACTTGTGGTTCTTCATAACCGCATTCAGGACACTTGCAAACACCTCCAGGACCTGCTCCAAATCCTCTCATTCTGCCTCTCCCTAATCCAAGTCCTCTGCCTCTTGTTTGTCTTATTTGCACCAATTTATAATCACCTCCTTGTATTTTTATTGCTTTACCATTAATTATAGCATCTGAAATTTTTTTTCTCGCGCTTTTAAGTAATCTTGAAAGTGTTGGCTGAGAAATTTTCATTTTTTTTCCTGCTTTTTTCTGGCCTATTTCTTCTAAATCCACTAATCTCACTGCTTCATATTCATCTACACTCAAAACCACTTCATTTAATCCTGCAAGTGGCACTCCAGCAGGTTTAAAATAAGTGACTTCTGGCATAAACCTTATTCTTCGTAATATTCTTGGCCTCGGCATTTTAATCTTATTAGCCTTTTAAATAAAGTTAAACCCCTCTTTTTATTCTATCTTGAGGGGTTTAACTCTTTTAATCTTTTCTCTATTTCTTCTATTTCTGCCTTTAAGTCTTCAAGATTTGCTTCAAGGATTTTTTTCTCTTCTTCCTTGCTTAAAACAGCTTCATCTAAAACTGGCTCTGCTGCAAACCTTCTAAATCCAAAACCTCTTCCAAATCCTCTAGCAAATCTTCTGAATCCTCTAAATCCAGGGTTCATAAATCCAGGCATATTAAAACCTGCGCAAAACCCCATTCCTCTTCCTGTAAGAGGACCTTGACCTAAAGGACCTGTTCCATCTCCTCTTGGCATTTTTACCTCCTGCCTTTTTTTGGCTGAATTTAGTTATGAATATGTATTCATTATCCTTTATAAATGTTTCGTTTTGAATAATTATTCATAATCCCTTGAGAAATACTAAAAAATCAAGAATCATATATTCACTAACTCTGCTTTATTATCATCAATAAGAATTTTTGCGATTTCTATAGGAAGATTAGCAATCTGCCCTTTTTCAAAAGGTCCTACTTTATTTCCTTCAAAATCCAAGAATTCTTCAACATCCTCTTTAAAAACAACCAATTCATTTTTTTTTGTTTCTTTTTCTTTTCCTTCTAAAGCTTCATTAAGCTTCTTATCAGCAGAATCAATGCATTTCATTAACTCTTCAAAAAGCTCTTTTTCAATATCCAGCATATTTTCAAAATCCTGCCTCGAAATTCCTGTTTCAGCAGCAATCAATACAAGACTTAAAATTTTTTTTCTCCTTCTAAGCATTAATTCTTTAAACAAAGTTATAGCATTTTCAAGTTGTTTTTTTGTTTTAATTATAACATCAGAAAAAATATCATCTTCTTTAGATGCTATTTCTTTTTTTTCTTTAAGATATTTAGAGACTTCTGCAATAAAATTTTTAGATAAGGGCTGCAGTTGCTCTGAATATCTTTCTTTTCTCGCTGCCTCATAAATATCATTATAAGTTATCATCTTAATACAAATCCAACACACGAGGGATTTTTAACAATTACTATGCTTTAACAATTATTTAAGATAAATAGATAAAAATATAAAACACTTTGCTTTTTTTGAAATAAAATGTTTAAATTTTTAAAAGAAAAAATAAAGAATTGGACAAAGAAAATAAGCAAAGAAACAAAAGAAAAAGCTGAGTTAAAAGAAAAACAAATACAAGAAGAAAAAATAATAAATGAATTAAAAAAAGAACCAAAAAAATTCAAGCTTAAACCTAAACAATCTGAAATTGAAGAAGCAGAACCAGGAAAAAAAGGTTTTTTTGAAAAAATAAAATCAAAAATAAAAAAAATAAAAATAACTGAAAAAGACTTTGAAGTTTATGCAGAAGAATTAGAAATGCTGCTTCTTGAAAATAATGTAGCATTAGAAGTTGCAGAAAAAATAATAAAAGAACTAAAATTAAGAATAGTCGGAAAAGAATTCTTAAAAAAAGAAGTTGAATTTGAAATAAAAGATTCTCTAAGGGAAATAATAGAAAATATCCTTATAGAACCTTTTGATTTAATTGAAAAAGTAAAAGAAAAAGCTGAAAAAACTTCTTTTAAAGAACCTTATGTTGTTTTATTCTGCGGAGTTAATGGAACAGGAAAAACAACAACAATTGCAAAAATTGCAGAACTTTTAAAAAATAAAGGATTGAGTTGTGTGTTAGCTGCTGCAGATACTTTTAGAGCAGCAAGCATAGAACAATTAAAAAAACATGGTGAGAGACTTAATGTTAAGGTTATTTCTCATGATTATGGTTCTGATCCTGCAGCTGTTGCATACGATGCAATTGAATACGCAAAAAAACACAAAATTAATGCTGTGTTAATTGATACTGCAGGAAGAATGCATACTGCTAAAAATCTAATGACTCAAATTGAAAAAATCTCAAGAGTGTCAAAACCTGACACTAAAATTTTCGTAGGAGAAAGCATAACTGGAAATGATGCAGTTGAACAAGCAAAAAGCTTTGATTGGGCAATACACATTGATGGAATAATTCTTACAAAAGCAGATATTGATGAAAAAGGAGGAACAGCCCTCTCAGTAGGATATGTAACAAAAAAACCAATCCTGTATCTTGGAACTGGCCAGGAGTATGATAAAATTGAGCCTTTTGACAAAAAGAAATTTATTGAAAAATTAGGTTTAGAAGATTAACTTAAACAATTAACCTAATGATTAAACCACAACTTTATTAATCTGTAAAAAACTATTATTCTCATGTTAGAAAAGCTTGGAGAAGTATTGCGTAAAGCTACTGACAAAATAGCTAATGCTATTTTTCTTGATAAAAACCTAGTTAATAGTATAATAAAAGACCTCCAAAGAACACTTATTGAAGCTGATGTAAATGTTTTACTAGTAAAACAAATCTCTGATAAAATCAGAAAAGCTGCATTTGATGAGAGAATTAAAGGAATAGAAAAAAAAGAACACCTAATAAAACTTCTTTATGATGAATTATTATCAATTTTAGGAGAACACAAGCATTTAACTCTTAAAAAAGAACAAAATAGAATTCTTTTTTTGGGGCTATATGGAACAGGAAAAACAACGACAATTGCTAAGCTTGGAAATTATTTTGCTAAAAGAGGAAACAAAGTTGCTTTAGTTGGATTGGATGTTCACAGGCCTGCAGCAAAAGAACAATTAATGCAATTAGGAAAAAAGCATAATCTAAAAGTTTTTGTTGATATGAAAGAAAACAATGCAGTAAAAACATGGAAAAAATTCAGCAAAGAATTAAAGGATTATCCTGTAATTTTAATTGACACAGCTGGAAGACATAATCTTGATGAAGAATTAATTAAAGAAATAAAAGAACTTGGAAGAGTCATTAAACCCACTGAAACAATTCTTGTTATGCCTGCAGATATCGGGCAAGCTGCTAAACAGCAGGCAGAGGATTTTCAATCTGCATTGAATATAACAGGAGTGATAATAACAAGGATGGATTCTACTGCAAAAGGAGGAGGAGCTTTAACTGCTTGCGCAGAAGTTCATGCTCCAGTTTATTTTATAACAACTGGTGAAAAAATAAATGACATTGAAGAATTCAACCCAAAAAGATTCTTATCTCGGCTTCTGGGAATGGGAGATTTAGAAAGCCTCATTGAAAAAATCCAATTAGTTACAGGAGAAGCAGAACAAGAAGAAATGCAAAAAAAATTAGAACAAGGCAAAATCTCTTTAGAGGATGTAATAAATCAAGTAAAATCAATGTCTCAATTAGGAGGTTTCGCAAAACTAAAATCAATGATTCCTGGATTAAGTTCAGCAAAACTCCCTGAACCAGCATTAGAAAATCAAGAATCAAGAATTGCAAAATGGGAACATATTTTAAAATCTATGACTCCAGATGAAAAAGAAAATCCAGAATTATTTGACAAAGAACCTTCAAGAATTACAAGAGTTGCATTAGGTGCAGGAGTTAATAAATCAGATGTTAAATCTCTTTTAAAACAATACAAACTAATAAGCGACTTAATTAAAGAACAAGCAAGTATTGACTTATCTAAGGGATTAAGTCCAAAACAAATGCAAAAATTAATGAAAAAATTAAAAAAATTCAAGAAAATCAAATTCAAATAACAATAAATTAAAGTTAATTAAATTAAATCCTTAATTAAATTCTATGCCAAAATTAAAAATTCAGCAAGGAGCAGAAGCAATTATTTATCTAGACACAGATAAAAACAAAATAATAAAAAAAAGAATAAAAAAATCTTATAGAATATCTGTTTTAGATGAAAAAATAAGAAAATTAAGGACAAGAAGTGAAGCAAAACTATTAAAAAAAGCGTCTAAAATTATTTCTATTCCTGGAAATATAAAGGAATCAGAAGAAAAAAAAGAAATTACAATGGATTTTATTCAGGGTGTAAAATTATCTGAAAGTTTAGATAACTTTACTCTTAAAGAACAAAAAGAAATAATGCAGATTATAGGTAAGAGTGTCTCAAGACTTCATAATGCTGGAATAATTCACGGAGATTTAACTACCAGCAATATGATTTTTCAAAATAAAGAAATTTTTTTTATTGATTTTGGATTAGGATTTCATAGTGACAGAATAGAAGACAAAGCAGTAGATATTCATGTTTTAAAGCAGGCTCTAGAAGCAAAACATTTTCAAAACTGGAAAATTCTTTTTGAAAATTTTAAAAAAGCATACAAAAATAAGTTAGTTCTTGAAAGGCTGAAGAAAGTAGAAAAAAGAGGAAGATACAAGCATTAAAAATAGCCCTGCCAGGATTCGAACCTGGGTCACAAGCTCCAAAGGCTTGTATACTT
>CAYLHY010000030.1:0-7446 GCA_964383885.1 Candidatus Woesearchaeota archaeon | reverse complement strand
ATTTGAGTAAGCTAGTCAAATCCACGCAGTGATTTGCCTGGAGCAGGCTCATTCATTTTCCAAATCTTCTTTGTCTGTTATAGAATTCTTTTATTGATTTTTTAAGATCAGATTCAGTGAATTCTGGCCACAGTTTATCAAGAAAAATCCATTCAGAATAAATAGACTGCCATGGAAGAAAATTACTTGTTCTTTTTTCTCCTCCTGTCCTTATTATTAAATCCGGACACGATGTAACCCATAAATTTTTTTGAATATTTTCTTCAGTTATTTTCTGATTGTTTTTAATTAATTTTTTGACAGCTTGGATTATTTCTTTTCTCCCTCCATAAGGTATTGCAAAATTAATCTTATAATTAGAATAATTTTTTGTTGAGTCTTCAATTTCCTTCATTAATTTCTGAATTTTCTTGTCCAGTAATTTTTTTTCTCCAACAAATTTTATTTTTATTTTATTTTTATGGACATCTTCATTGTTTTTTATCTCTTTAGCTTGTTTCTTAAATAAATTCATTAAATAATTCAATTCTTTTTTTGTTCTTTTTAGATTCTCAGTAGAAAGAGTGTAAAGAGTTAATTCATTTATGTTTAAATCCTTGCACCATTTAAACAACTCTTTTACTTTTTCAGCCCCGTATTCATGCCCTTTCCAAGGTTTTAAATTTAATTTTCTTGCAAATCTCCTATTGCCATCCATTATAATCCCAATATGTCTTAGTTTTTCCATTTTAGTGTATTAATCCAGAATTTCTCACTCTTTTAAGTTTTGCTTATCTCTAATATTTTTATTTATTGTCAAACTCAAGAATTAAAAGTTCTTTTGCAAACTTATAACTAATTACTGGCAGATCTATTTTAATTATTTTATAATACGCTGTATTTTTAGAAACAGCCTTTATCTCTATACTTTTTTCAAGCTTTTTTATAGAAATATCTTTTTTTGATTTAATTCCTGGAAGATTAATTTCATAAATTATTTTATCTGAAAGCCTTCTTATTTTTGTTTCAGGTTCTTGTTTAAGAAGTTTAGAAAATTCTTTAATTTTTTGTTTAGAAAACTCAGGAAAATCAATTTTTATTCGAGGTTTAGCAGAAGATTTTTTTGTTTTTTTTAAATTCCGAGTATTGAGAGAATCAGAATTCAAATTATTCAAATCAATTTTTTTTCCATTAATAAAAATTTGAAGATTAGTTTTCAAAGGGCTTTCTTCAGAATCAGTCTTAAAATTTTTCATCTCTCTCTGCATTTCTTTTTCTAACATCCTTATAGCATTATTAAACATTCTATTGATGTTTATTCCAAAAAAATTACTTCTTCCTAAACCTAAAGTATTTTCATTAAAAAAATCAAAATCATTTTCTCCAAGCATCCCCCAATCTTCTTTCTTTTTCTGTTTTAAAGAAAATCCACAATACGGACAAAAATCATATTTTCTCTTTACTTTTCTTCTGCATCTAGGACATTTTTTTTCTAGCATCTTAAATAATAACAATGAAAGAACTGTTTAAAAAAGTTTCACATTAACTTGTTTCATTAATACTAAGGTTTTGAAATGTATTTTTTAATTGACATTATCTGATGAGCTTCTTCTATAAGAGTAGGTTTTGCTTGCTTTAAAATTATATTTTTAAAAGCCATCCTTCCACTAAATCTATGAGTTTTTCTTACTTCCTTTAAATGAGGAATCCAAATCATTACAACAAGCATTCTCATAACCCCGCTTAATAAAAAGATAAAAATAATTGGTTTTAATGAAAAAATTTGAGGAAGATATTTAATCAAAAGAGCGCCTAAACCAGCTCCTAAAAAAGTTCCTATTCCTACAAGAAGATTATAATATGAAATTGCAATCCCTCTTTTTTCTTGAGAAACATTGTCATAAACAAAATTTCCTGCAGCAAGATTAAATCCTGCCCATGCTAATCCTCCAATTATTGAAGGAACTAAAATCAAATAAACAGGAGATTTAGAAAGAGTCCATAATATAGGAATTAATGGAATGAAAAAAGAAGTTATTACAATTGTCCTGTAATTACCATAATTATCTGCAAATTTCCCCCATAATTCAATTAAAAATATTGAAAAAAAACTAGATGTCATTACAATAGTCATGTATATTATGTAACTAAAATTAAGATATCTTAAAATATACACTGCAAATAAAGGAGCTGCTATAGACTGAGCAAAAGACAACATTGACCTGTATAAAGTAAATTTCCCGAAATTATTTTTTGGAGCTTTAAATAAAAAATCAAAAAAACTAAAATAATAATCTTTTTTTAATTTTATTTTAGGTTCGTATTGTTTTTTAAAACAATTCCATGACATCATCCTGAAAATAAATGCAAAAAAGAATAATATCATAAATCCAAAAATAGTTAATCCTATTTTTTTGAAGTAATCCAAGAAAAAAGCCGCACCTAATGCAAAAACTATTGATATAGTTCCATGAATTAAATTCCTCTTTGCAAACCATCTTCCTCTATACTCTTCATCAACAATATCTCCCATCCACGAGAACCACGCAGGCCCAGAAATATTTGAGATTATTAAATGCAATGAGAAAAATAAAAGAAAAAATAATGGAATTATATTCACTAAAAGCCCTTTATAAAATAAAAAACCAACAATTATCAAAGGAATCCACATCATTGATTCCCAAAAAACAGCATTAAGTACTATTTTTTTTCTTGAATATTTTTCAATAAGTCTAGAACTAAATAATTGGCTTAAAGGCCCTAAAATGCCTCCAATAGAACTCATTAAAGCAATTAAAGAATTACTCAAATTAATAGCTATTGCAAAAGGAGATAAATAATGATTTCCAAATGCAAAACCAGCAGTAGCAAAAATTCCTTCTTTAATGCTTACTCTTCTTGCTTTATGTTTTAATTCCTTAATTCTTGGTGTTTCCTCTGTTTCACTCTGAATTTTCTTAGTTTTTCTTTTCTTTATCCTCTTTTTTTTCATTGTATTATTCATTACAACTAAATTTATAAAATCTTTTATAAAAAAATAAGCATGAACTCTCCAAAAAAAACTTTAGAAAGAAGAATTTTGTGGAATTTTATTCCTAATGTTGATGAAGAATTAATAGAATATTTTTTTGTAATTATTAATGACTCAAGAGAAATTACTAAATTATCATCAAGGATTTTTGAGAAATTCTCTCCAGTCCAAGAAGTTAGAACATCTGATATAAGAGGAAAATCAAAATTAAAAGCCAGATTAATATATTTCACTTCTCAAAGATTCTTTCAAAACATATCTGACGTTTACAAAGGAAGAATAAAAAAAGACTCAAGACTTTATCTAAGACATAAAACAGGGTTTGAAGGATTAGAAAATTATGTAATGTCTTTAAATTTCTAAAACTTCTAAAAACTTAAACACTAAATTTTAAATAATCTTTATTTTTTCTTTTAAGAAATGAAAAACAAATTTTACGTAACAACCCCAATATATTATGCAAATGGAAATCCTCATCTCGGAGGAGCTTATACAACAATCTCTGCAGATATTTTAGCTAGATGGAATAGGCTTTCAGGAAAAAAAGTTTTCTTTTTAACAGGAACAGACGAACATGGGCAAAAAATTCAGGAAATTGCAGAAAAATCTGGAAAAAAACCAAAAGAATTTGTTGATGAGGTTGTTAAAAAATGGAAAAAAGCCTTTAAATTACTTAATGTTTCTAATGATTTTTTTATAAGAACCACTGATTCAAGGCATGAAAAAGAAGTTCAGGATATGCTTCAAAAATTATTTGACAAAGGCTTAATTTACAAAGGATATTATGAATCCTATTACTGCGTAGGATGCGAGCAGTATTTAACAAAAAAAGATTTAGTTGATGGAAAATGCCCTTTGCATGATAGAATTCCAGAATTAAAAAAAGAAGAAGCTTATTTATTTAAACTCTCTAAATTTCAGGATAAACTATTAAAGCTTATTAAAAAAGGAGAATTTAATATTATTCCTGAAAAAAGAAAAAAAGAAGTTATAGCTTTTATTGAATCTGGTTTAGAGGATATTTCTATTTCAAGATTAAAAGAAAAAATTTACTGGGGAATTACTCTTCCTTTTGATAAAGACCATTGCGTTTGGGTGTGGCCAGATGCTTTTTGGAATTATGTTTCTGGATTAAAAATTAACAACAAGTTTAAAGAATTCTGGCCTGCAGATGTTCAATTAATGGCTAAAGATATTTTAAGAGTTCATGCAACTATCTGGCCTGCTTTGCTTTTAGCAATGGACTTGCCTCTTCCTAAAAATCTTGTTATTCATGGATACTTCACAGTTAATGGCAAAAAAATGAGTAAAACTTTAGGCAATGTCTTAGACCCAATAGAACTTACTGAGAAGTATGGCGCAGATGCTGTCAGATATTTCATGGCAAGAAATATTCCTTTTGGAGAAGACGGAGATGTCTCTGAAAAATCCTTGGTTGAAAGATATAATAATGAGTTAGCAAATAAACTTGGAAATTTAATTTCAAGAACTGCAGGTTTAATTGAAAAAATAGGAATAGAAAAATGCAAAAACAGTTTAATTGAAAAATTAAATTTAAATAAAATCAATAAACTAATGGATACTTATCAAATAGACAAAGCCTTAAATGAAATATTTGCATTTATTGATGCTTGCAATGAATATATCCAAGAGAAAAAACCTTGGGAAACAAAAGACAAAAAAATTTTATATGAACTAAAAGAAAGCATCCTTAAAATCAGTGAATTGCTTTTTCCTTTTATTCCTGAATCTGCTGAAAAAATTAAAAAACAATTTTCTAAAAAAAATATCAAAAAAGAAGAGATTCTTTTTAAAAAAATAAAATGAAAACAGTAAGTTTTGAAGATTGGAGTAAATTAGATTTAAGAGTTGCGCAAATAAAAAAAATTGAAGACATTGAAGGAGCAGATAAATTATATAAATTAACTGTTGATGTTGGGCCAGAAATAGGAGAGAGAATTTTATGTGCAGGAATTAAAGAACATTACTCAAAAGAAGAGCTTGAAAATAAAAAAATTGTTATGATTGTTAATCTTGCGTCTAGAAAAATTAAAGGTGTTGAAAGCCAGGGAATGCTTCTTGCAGCTGTTAACAATGACCACACTAAGGTAATACTAGTTAACCCTGGAGAGGAATCTGAACCAGGAATGAAAATAAGTTAAATTTTTATTTGCTTAATCCCAATTTTTTAAGAATTAACCTAAAAAGTTTTTCTCTGTCCTGGCTTGAGTCATATTCCACACCAATTATCTGCGCAGCTATTTCCTTATAAGCCCTTGCAGCTTTTGATTTCGGCTCAACATGCACTACTGCATCTTTTTCATTTAAGGATTTTTTAACACTAATGTCCTCTGGAATCATTCCTAAAATAGGAACTTCTAACATGTCTTTTACAGTTGAAGGAGATAACTCAATATCATCTTTTCTAACTCTTGTCATAATAACTCCTAAAATGTTTTTTTTCATTTGTTCTGCTACTTTTGCTGCTTTCAATGCATCAGTTATTGCAGTTAATTCTGGATTTGATATTATAATTAAATCATCAGCTAATTCAATTGCAGAAACAGCTTCATTCCCTAATCCTGCAGCACTATCTACAATAACATAATCAGCTATTTTCTTAAAATCTTTTTTAAGAGTTTTTAATTTTTGAGGTTTTAATTTTTTTAATTCCTTCACTGAAAGAGAAGAAGGCAAAACTTTTAATCCAGACTCATGTTCATAAATTCCTTCAAAAATCTCTGCTTCTCCATTTAAAATATGATTCAAATTAACAGGAACTTCTGGTGAACCTAAATGAACTCCTACATTAGGAGTAGTAAGATTTGCATCAACAACTAAAACATCTTTTCCAAAATAATTCATAGCTGCTCCTAAATTTATAGCAGTGGTGGTTTTCCCTACACCTCCTTTTCCAGACGTTATTACAATAATTTTAGACATTTTAATTTTCAATCAATTTAGAAACTAAATTGATTTTATTTATGATAAAAGAAATTGTTTTGTAGTGCTTATAAACTTTTCTAGCATATCAGCATATATTTTCAATTGTTCAAGATTTACGTTAATTTCTTTTCCTTGATAAAAAATTCTTAAACAAACATTTTTTCTAAATTCACCTATTCTTTCTTTTCTTAAATCCTCTAATTTTCTCAACATTTCATAAAACTCAATAACTTTCAAGAAATTAGGATCTTTTTTAAAAAGAATTTTCACAGCATCAATTTTTTTAACTGGACTTGCAGGAACCGAGGAAATCTTTTTTTTCTTTTTAGCATGTTTTAAAATCTTCTCAATAGCAGTCTCAATCATTTTTCTCCATCTTAGAAGAAGATTATTAATCACATCGCATGTTTTTGTATATTTCAAACTAACATAAAGCAAATGATCTGCACTTATTTTTTCTTGAATTATTTTTTCCATGCACAAAACCCTTTAGGCGCATAAGTGAAAAGGAAAAAAGGGTTTTTATATTTTACTCATTTTTTCAGAAAAGTCTCAAAAATAAAGATGTCTCGATTCTTTGATCTTTCTAAGAATTGTTTTAGCTAATCCTATAAATTTCTTAATATCGTTTATAGTAATTGTTTTTGGATAAGAAGTTTCAGAAAATATTACTATTTTCTCATCTTTTCTAAATTCAAGAGGACTTTTTTTATGTAAATTCACTATTTCAAATAACTCACTAATTAATTTAACTTCTTCAGAAGTTATATCGTAATTAGATGCGCATTTCACTTTAAAAATTCTAAAATTCTCTTCTGGATTTTTACTTAATCTTATTCTCTTATAAAGATACTCATATTGAAGAATATAATTAATGCATTTAACTATAGATATTTTTGTTTCAGCTAATATCTTTAATAAAAGTTTTTTATCCTGTACTAAAGGATAAGTTACATAAATCATGTGGTCTATTTTATTAATTATATTTTCTGCTTCAATTAATTCATCAAGAAATTTCTCCATTTTTCGCTTTTAAGAAAGAGTTTGAAATTCAAATATTTTATTATAATACAATTTAATTTTTATTATTAATCTTAATCAGATTCTAATCAGATAATTCTAAAATAGCCTCAGCTAAATCCTGGGTTTTTTCTAATGCCTCTCTTGCTTCTTTTTCTGATTTTCCTGTTTTTTCAACAATAGTTTTAATATCCTCTTCAGTGAAAGCTTGAGCCTCTTCTTCTTTAATATCTCCCTGAATCTGGAACATTTCTTGTCCTTGAATGCTCATTTTCATCACAGAAGGGTTATCAATTATAATTTTTGAATTATCTTGTTTCTCAATAATTACTCTTTTTGAAGGAACATCCTCTTGAGTTATGCCTAACTGCTTCATCATACCCTGCATTTTTTTTGGATTTAAAGAACCTAAGCCAAACATTTTATCCTAAAAAAACTCCTAATGAAACTCTGAATAAAATAATTAAAAC
>CAYLHY010000029.1:0-8518 GCA_964383885.1 Candidatus Woesearchaeota archaeon | reverse complement strand
AACCATGCATAATCCTACTATTGCAAGCCAAGGCTTTCCAACAACATAGGAAATAAAAGATAAAAAACTCAAAATAATAATTCCTTGCCCTGCTTCTAATCCATTGAATCCAGCTAAAAAATTATATGTTGTTGTAGCTCCTGCAATTCCTAAAGGAATTAAAAATAAAGGATATAATAATCCGAGATTAACACTTCCTATAAAAGGAAAATTCATCTCATGAATTCCTGCATTTATTACAACCAAAGGAATAGATGCAGAAACTGCTAATAAAACTCTTAATCTTGCTGATAATCCTCCATGTTTCCATCCTAATAAATCATCAGTTAATCCCACTAAACTAAGAAGAAGTATAACTGACAATAACGAGAATATCTGCAAGGTTTCTACTCCGTCTTTAAAAACAAAAGTTCTTATTGCTATGTATGATAAAACCCCTAAAACAAAAGCCATTACCACAATTATTCCCCCAGAAGCAGCAATGTTTTTAGGATGATTAAATTTATTCATGTCTTCCCACAACAATCCTACTTTTTTGCATTTTCTTATCCACACAGGAATAACTAACATACTTATTCCAAAGCTTATTAAAATTGAAATTATTAATAAATAGTTCATTAAATAAATACAAAAAAAGTATTTTTAAAGTTTATTTAGAATTAATTAAAAAATTATGATTTTTAATTATAATAATTACAATTTCCAACTTAAATATTTAGAAGCATCTGTGTCTAAATATTCCTGTTTTATTGTTTCATTTCCCGTGTAATTAATTTTCCATATTTTTATTGGCCCCTGAATTCCTGAATAATGGACAAACTCTTCTAGGTTTAGTCCTTGAGCTCTTAAATTTTCTATTATCAAGCTATCTTCTTGATATTCAAGTTTGAAATGAGGGAAATTATTAAATGGATCATTTAATAAGTATTTTTGAGCAAAAAATCCTCTCATGACTCTTGGAGAAATGTAAATTATACTTCCTTGTTCATCTACTTGAACTCCTCCATTTTTTTGAACAATTCTTTGAATTATTTTAGCAGTTGCATTTAATCCTGTTCCAAAATCTGCAAAATTATTTTTAAATTCAAGATATCTTAAAGGAATTTGAAATTGTTGATTATTGTATAAAAAAACAGCTTTAGGTTGTTTAAACCTTACACTATTGTTATTAGTATTTTCAGTTTCTATTATAATGCCAATTATTGCAGCTTTTCCTTGAGGAAGAAATATCTCTGTTCCATTGTTATCATAAACAATGTCTTCGTCTATTCCTGCACCTCCTTGATAAACTCTTATCATTCCCTTACTTGTTTCTCTTGTGTTTTTAGGATTTGAAGCAAAAACAGGAATCCAAGAAAACCTATCATAATTTTCATCACTTCCAATACTTGAAAAAGCACCGTATTTTCCAATATCTGTTGAATCAATTAAAAGATAATCTGCATCATGACTGTATAAGAATTCTAAAGCATCTTTTTCATTGTCTCCTGTTAAAACTAATCTTCCCATATAATAATTCCAAAAACTTATAGCATTTCCTCCATCTAAAACTGTTGCTCTGTTTCCAATTGACTGAATCCAGTAGCCATAATCCCACCAGTGAGCAAAAACAGCATCTTCACTTGTGTTAGTTCTAACCCATGCCATTGCTTTTTGCCATTGCTGATTGTAATGATTAGGAATATTATAATAAGACTGAATTTTTATTGTTTTATAATAGCTTGAGAATGTAAACAAACATAAAGCAACTATTAAAACTGCTGCAATTCCTAAGAACATTTTTTTAGATTCATCATCTGCTTTTTTAAAGGAATACACACTTTCAACTGCTAGATAACTAGCAAAAATTGGAGCTATTGGTCCTAATACCATTATTGTTCTAACTGCACCTCTAGCACTAAAAATCCCTAAAAGAAGAAGAACTAAAATAAAAATGCTTCCAAAATCAATTTTTTTAAAGCCATTGTTTGGATTTTTATACTCTTTGGATTGGTAATAAAACTTATATAGCATCCAAAAAAACAATAAAATACTCAAATAATACACTGCTTTGCTTATGAAATTCTCTCCATTGAATAAGCTGTCTGAAGAGTATCTTGTAAAAATCATTCCAATTAAAATTAATACAAACCCTAATGTCAAAAAATTAGCTTCTTTTCTTTTTATCTTGCTTAAACTTTTTCTAACAAAAACTACTGAACCAATTAAAAACATCCATAACATCACTGCCATTCCTTTTATAAAAGGTCCAAAACTTTTTTCCCACTCACTAAAATAAGGCTGCCTGTTTTCTGCAACAGTAGTATTCCATCTTCCTGTAACTGGCTTAAAAATAGTTTGATGAATTACTTTTATTTTTTCAAATATAAATTCTGGTCCGAAAAGAATACTCGCAGAGATTATTATTAAGATTATTGTTATTATTAATGAAAATATGTTTTTTGGAATTTTTCTTATTTTTATTTTTCCAGATAATTTAGTATGCCATAAAATAAAATGAATTGCTAAAACCATAAACACAAAAAAAGCTAAACCTGAAGAAAGAGATGTTAACATTCCTTTTAGTGTTGTTCTTTCAGAAAAGATTAAATTAATAATAACTGAAACCCAAAACCAGCTTGAATAAATTAAAAATTCTTTTTTTCTGATATTGTCTAATATAAATGCAACAAAAACTGCTCCTGCAATAGCAATATACACAAACATAACACCTCCCCAGATTAATCCCATTAATGCTGTGCTTACTCCTGCTAATATTCCAAAAACAAGAGATTTCTTTTTTTCAGACCTCCACGCCTTTAAAAACAAATAAAAACTTAAGAACATGAAGCAAAATCCAGCAGATTCTTTTTCAGGAATTCCTGCAACTGTTCTAGAAAGAAAAACAGGAATAACAACCATAAAAAAAGTTGAAATTATTGCAATGATATTTGCTTTTGTCTTTTCTTTTTTCCTTCCTTCGCCTATAAAAACCTCTCTGACAAAAAAGAAAAAAGCAAGAATAGTAAAAGCAAACATTATTACTGGAAGCAAGGCTCCTGCAAATTCAACATTTACTTTTTCATAAAAAAGTTTTGAAATATAATATGTATATGCAATCATGTAAGGCAAAAGACGGGTTTCTTTTGCAGTTTTAAATCCTAATGGAACATTTCTCATAGTGTCTATTTCAGGAATTCCTCCTTCATAAACAATTGATTTAGCTGTTCTTAGAAAAAGCCAGGGATCTAAATCAGGTCCTAAAGTCCAGTCGTTTGTTGTTATATCCCATAATCCTGGTTGAATTCCCGGAACAGAAGGATTGTGGTCTGTCATAGGAAGACTTCTGATATAAACTCCTAGTATTAATGCAACAATAAGAAAAAAACCAACCCAGATTTTGGGTTTTTTTATTGTTCTTAAAAGCTTTTTTTTTCTTTTTTCTATTTCATCTTCTGCAACAGGAATTTCAGACACAGCTTCTGCAATTTTTTCTTCTTTTTCTGCAATTTCCTTAGAAACTATGATTTTTTTGCCTGTCTCTTTATTTTGAATTTCTTTTTTAATCTCTTCACCAACATCCATACTCTTCTTTAATAAAAAACGTATATAAACCTTTGTCTTAGAAAAGCAGAGGAGTAATATATACTTCAACAAATGCAGCTAAAACGAGTATTGTTATAGATATAAAAAGAAGAATTACTGTATTTTCTACAACTCTTAAAAAAACCTTGCTTTTTATACCATTTCTTATTATACTTACTCCAAAAATACCTCCAGCTAATGCTGTTAAGAAATATGCAATAATTTCAGGAAAACCATGAATCATGTATCTTGCTACTCCTAAAGGAATGTTTTTTATTTGATATCTTGAAAATATACTTATTGCTCCAGCAATAACACTTGCATTCCAAGCTAGAACAAATATTGCTCCTGCTCCAAAAATTAATGAAAATATTAAAGTGAAGATAACAACATAAATGTTATTCTCTAAAATAGACAAAAGCCTAACAGTTCTAGTGGATGAACCAGTTAATGAATTTGAAAAAGAATGTTGAGATATGCAAGATTCAATATTTTCTCCTGGATTGTTTATTGCGCAGTAAGTTCCTATTTGCGCATTAAAAAGACTTGGATTTTGCAGGATAATGTACCAAAAAGAAAAAGCAATTATGAATCCTAAAAAAAGAAACACAAAAGCTAAAACAGCATCTTTATGAATCTCCCAAACTTTAATCATGCCTTCTACTTCTTCATCTTCTTTTTCTTCTTGTTTTATTAAATAATACATAAATGGAAGAGAAAACATCACACAAAAAGTAACAACAATCATTCCTAAAAATCTTGAAAGAACTATGTCTTCTGCAAAAAACCAATGAACAAGAAGAAGCGAAAGTGAAGCATAAACTAGTCCTACAAAAAATAATTTCCAGGGTTCTTTAGAAGCTTCTTTTGGATTAATAATCATCTCTAACATCATTAAATGAAAAAGAACAGGATTTTTAAAGTTTCTTGAATTTCATTTTATAATAAAAATAAATAATAAAAGTGGTTGAAAATAAAATAAGAACATTTAATAAAACTCTTAAAGATATTAAGAATCATAAAATCCAAGGAGCGAGAAATATAGCAAAAGCAGCTATTAAAGCTTATTTTTTAATTCCAACAGAAACTTCAAAGAAAAAACTTTTTTCTTCAAGACCCACTGAACCAATGCTCCAAAATGTCGTGAATCTTTTAAGCAAGAATGTAACTAAAGAAAATTACAATAAAATACTAAATCATTTTGATTCTGCTCAAAATAAAATAAACAACTATGTTTTCAAAATAATAAAAAATAATGATGTTATTTTTACTCATTGCCATTCTACTAATGTTGTGAATGCTTTAATTTATGCAAAGAAAAAAGGAAAAAATTTTGAAGTTTATAACACTGAAACCCGTCCATTATATCAAGGGAGAAAAACCGCAAGAGAATTAAGAAAAGCAGGAATTAAAGTTACTATGTTTATTGATTCTGCTTTAGAAGTTGCTCTTCTAAAAGAACAAGGCACTAAAAAAGTTAACAAGGTTTTTTTAGGTGCAGACGCTTTATTAAAAAAAGGAATTATAAATAAAATAGGAAGCAGAGTTATAGCTCAGATTGCTGAAAAAAACAAAATTCCTGTTTATATAATTGCAGATTCCTGGAAATATTCTATTAAGCCAATTAAAATAGAACAAAGATCTTTAAAGGAGATTTGGAAAAAAGCTCCAAAAAACATCAGAATTAAAAACCCTTCTTTTGAATTTGTTCCTAAAAAATATATAAAAGCAATTATTTCAGAACTTGGGATATTAAGTTATGAGAAATTTTTAAAAAAAATTTCAAACAGAAAAATAAAAATTTAACAAAATCTTATTAAACGCTTTTTGACATGCTTTTTGTTAGGTCTTCATCAATTTTTTTCATTTCTTTTTCTAATTCTTTTTTGACAAGATTTAGATTTTTTATTTGTTTTTCAATAATTTTTTGAGTTTCAGGAATAGTTTTTTTAACAAAATTTTTTCCACCAACATCCACTAATAGTTCCTCAGAAATAATCTTTGATTTAATAAAAATTCCTTTGCCAATTGAAGCAAATATTTCCTGATTTTTTTTGTTCTTTAATTCATTTAAGTTTTCTTTTAAAAATTCCATCTCCAGTATAGTTTTCTCTACAGCATCTATTTGCTGAATTATGTTTTGAATTTGTTTTTCAAACATCTGAAGTTTAAGCATTAATTCTTTATCTTCTTTTGAATTTTTGTTTTCCATTTTAAACAACTCTTAGAATTTTTCTTAAAACCATGCTTGAAATAATTCCTGAAGAAATATACCACCACAACCATCCAGGCAATATTTCAGAATAAATGCCTCTAATCCACCAGAAAAAGATGATTAATGGAATAAAAGATATTAATAAGGGTTTAAATGAATGTTTCATTAATTCCATAGAACATTCCATCATTTGTTCTTGAGCTTTTTTATCTAACCTATCCTGTTTTAGTTTTATACGGCATGCTTTTTGTATCTCTCTAAGTTCCTTCATTCTATCTTGGTTGGTAGTATACTTAGTAATAAGCGTCATAATTAAAGTGACTAAAAAAGCTAAAAGAATAATGCTTGTTCTTGGATATACCATAATAAATTCATTTATCATTGTTTTTATTAGATTAAAGTCTTTTTTAAATCTATTCTTTATTTTTTTAAATTTTAAACAAGAAAATTTAATAACCTCCCATGAATTTTCTTAGTGCAGGAGCCATATCTGCTTCATGTTGTTGGGCAATGTTTCTATAAAACTGGAACATAATCATAATTACAAGAAGAATAGCAGTTCCTGAAACCATTGCTCCGATTAAATTAGTAATTGATGCTAAAAACCCTATTGCCATCCCTCCCATTACAGTTAAAGCAGGGATGTATCTGTTTAGTATGCTTTCTATAATTCTAATATCCTGCCTGAATCCTGCTACCTGCAATCCTGAAGCACTTATTTTTTCTGCTTGGCTTTTTGCATCCATTCCTGTGTTTTTAACCCAAAGAACAGCAAAGAGTGTTGAAAAAAACATGAAAAACAAAGTATGGAATAACCCTTGAAGTAAAAGCACCCATCTGAATCCTCCTTTAATTAATAATCCTAAAATATTAGTGGAACTTATCCAAAAAGCAAAACCAGATACTGCTCTTCCATTAACAAAGTGCCCTAAGAAAGTGAAATAAGATGCTAATTTGGCCATTCCAGAACATGCTTCTCCTGCATTTTCAACAAGGCAGGGAGCAGCAGCATTTTCAATCATTCCTCCGAATAATTGAATGTTTGCAACTAGTGCAGCAGTTAATATAACAGGGATTACAGAAGCATAGAAAAAAGACAACGGCCATTTGATACTATATCCTCTGATTCTTCCAAAAGATAAAGGAATCTCAACTTTTAGTGATTGAGCCCATACTACCACTAAAAAAACAAGAACTGTAGCAAGAATTGCAGCAGCAGCAGAATAAAATTCTGTTTGATATCCTAAGATTAAACTCTGTAGTAAAACAAGAACCTTTCCTGAACAAGCTGCTCCTGTTTCTTTAGTGAAATTAATTAAACAGATTCTTCCTTGAGGGTCAATGAACTGAAAAGCACTGGTTATTAATCTTAAAGATACTCCTGCGCCAATAAATAAACTAACTCCAGAGCCAAAACCCCATTTTTGGCAGACCTCATCCATATAAAAAATAGCCAACCCTCCTAATATCAACTGCAATATCACAACCCATGCAAATCCAGGAACTGCTTGAAGTCCGTGCATTAAGACATAAACTATTGCTTCAAAAAATATAAAAAAGAATACCATTAATTTTTGTATTCCCTGGAAAAATCTTTTTCCTTCTTCTGTTGTTGTGTCAATGTTAAGTATTTTGGAACCTGTTAATAACTGCAAAACTACAGATGCCATTACAATAGGTCCTATACCTAAGCTGATTATGCTTCCGAACGAAGTTCCTAAAATCATTGCAAGATATTCAAATCTTGCTAAAGCATTTTCTGATAATCCAAATAAAGGAACATTAGACAAGACAAAGAATAATGTCAGAATAATGAGCGTCCATTTTAGTTTAGTATTAAAACTTACTCTTTTTTCTTCGGGTTTTTTAACTTCTGGAATATAACTGAATATTTTTCTTAAATCCATTTTTAAATTTCAATTTATGATTGGCTTTCCTCTTTTTCTGATTTTTGACTTAGGATTTTAATTTCTCCTCCTGCTTTTTTTACTTTTTCAATTGCTGATTTAGAAGCTTCTTTAGCAGTTATAATTAATTTATTTTTCACTTCTCCTTCTCCAAGAATTTTATGATTAGGAAGATTCACTTCAAAAAAATCTTTTTTCTTTATTCCAACACTTTCTAAATTATCTTCTATTTGTCTTAAATTAATTCTTTCTCTTTTATCTTTTTTCGTGCTTTTACTGGTTATTCCTTTTTTTCCAAAATATCTATGGCCATAAAGTTTTGTAATAAGAGTTTTTTTATGATCTGCTCTTTTACCGCTTCCAGACATCCCTTTTCCACCTCTTTCTCCAGAATGCCTGTGTTTCTTTCTAGCACCAGTTCCGTGTGTGCCCATTTTTCTTCCATTCATTCTTGAGGATTTTTTTCTCTTGTGGGTTTTAGTTTTTATCATTTTAAAGCATTCTTTCAACAAGCTCGTTTATTTTTTCTTTATTATCTCCTAAAACTCCTTTTGGAAAATGAAGCTTGGAATTTATTCCTCCTCTTGGAGGATGCAGTCTGTAAAAGTTTTTTATTTTAGTTTTTCTTTTTTCATTTAATTTTTTATGAGTTTCTTCTGTTAATTCTCCAAAAGCAACAAAATCTCTAACTTTATCTATCATTCCTAAAATCTCTTTTTTTGGTTCTTCTAAAACAATGCAAGAGTATTTTTTTCTAAGCTTTAGTCTATTAAGAGTTTCTTTTATTTCTTTGTTTAATCCTACCTTGCCGTGAATTCTTATTACACAGATT
>CAYLHY010000028.1:0-8602 GCA_964383885.1 Candidatus Woesearchaeota archaeon | reverse complement strand
CATCTGAATCAGTTGCATTTGCCCAACAAGTTAAATCATCTTCAGTAAGATTGTTTCCAGAAGTGGAATTAAGAATAACTTCTTGAGTTCCAGGAGCTGCCAAAGTCTCTCTCATTCCTGTATCATTTCCTGTTAGATTATTTTCTTCAACAGGTAAATTTCTTGTGCCATTGCTTGCAGGCTCTTCATCTTCAGAAGTTTCTCCACTAATAACACTTATACTTTTTGTTCCAGACAGAATTGTATTCTCATTGTAGACAAAACCCACATTTAACTCTCCATTTTCAGCACTCATGTTTAAATTATCCAAAGGGATCTCAAAAATTATTTTATCTTCTCCTATATAATTTGTAGTAACAATTGCCTGATTATTGCTTATTTCAAGATTAACCTCTTGTTCAGAAGAAATAATTTTAGCAGTTTGGCTTTCTTCTAAGTCGTAAACAAAACTTTCATTAGCTCTTACTTGTCCTGAAACTTCTTCAGCTAACTCTAAAGTAGAATATCCTGAAATTTTAAAAGTTTTTAAAAAATCACTAATAATATTCCCTGTTGTTATTGTTCTTTGCCCTGAAGATTCATTAGAAGTTTGATTTGAAGTTTCAGTTGAATCAGTTTGATTAGAACCACTTAAATTTGATTCTGGGATAGTTCTTTGATTGCCAGAAGTAATAACGTTATATATGCCTAAAGTAAAATTAACAGGAGGGAATCTTTCTGCATCAAGACCATAACCCTCCCCATAACCAGAAATATTTTTTCCTTGAATATAATAACTTCCATTTAATGTTTCTGCAGAAATCAGATTAGATAAAGAATATGTATAAACATTATTAGGAGTTGTAAAAACAACCTCAGTATCAGCAGGAATCAGTTCAGATTGTTGTAGAACAAATTGGATATTTCCAGTAAGAATATTGCCATTATTACTTACTGAATCCAAAGATAAAATAGCTTTTCCACTTAAATTTAAATTTACAAAAACAAAAACTATTATCAAAACTAAAACCCCTATAAATAAAAAAAACCTCTTTTTTTGATTTTTTCGTTCTACACTTTCAGCTTTTCCAAGGTATCTTTTTCTTACTTTTCCAGTCTCATCTCTATAAGATTCATATAAATAAGGACCATAAGTCTTACCTCTTTTTTTAATAAATCTTCTATGACTCATTGAATATAATATATTTATATTATTAATATACTTTAATGTAGAATAACAGGTTTTTAAATGTTATTTCTTTTTTCAAAAAATAAAACATTGTAGAATAAAACATAAAAATTTTTAAATGATTTTTGTTGTCTTTAAAGAACAAATGAAAGATAAAATTTCAGTAGAACAACTTGAAAAATATTTTAAACTCACAACAAAAGCTCTTGCTTTAGCAAAAGAAAATATTTTTCTTGGAAAAGAATCTGAAGCTAAAGAAATAATTGAAATGGTTGAAAATTACCTTTCTGATGCTAAACATTTTCAAATAAATAAAGATTTCGTAAACGCTTTTGCTGCTTTGAATTATGCTCATGGATGGTTGGATTCAGGAGTAAGATTAGGAGTTTTTGATGTAAATGATAATTCTCTTTTTACTGTAAAATGAAAAGAAAAGAATTAATAGAAAGATTAAAAGAAAAAAATAACAAAGAAAGAATCATTGGAGAGTATCTTCAAAGTCTGCCGAAAGAAGAATTAGAAAGAATAAAAAATTTTTACTATTCTTCTATTCAAGCTCTTAGAAGAGAGAAAAATTCAACAAAAGCCAGCCTTGTGATGCGGGAACAAGGACTTCTTTTTGGTTTTTCATACTCCCTATGCCATCAAATCTCTTCTTTTTTAGTTACAGGAAGATTAAAAACACCAAGACAAGACATAACCAAAATAGTTCTAAATCACAATTGTAATTCAAGATTTGGAAAAATAATGTCAGATAAAGTAAGAATAGAATTCGATATTAATCCTACAACCTATTTTGACTGAAAACACTTAAAAACCATCTCTTCTTAAAATAAATTATGAAAAAAATAGTGGTGATAAGTTTAGGAGGAAGCCAGATTTTAGATTCTGAAGGAAACATAAATCTTAATTATCTAAAAAAATTTAAAAAAACTCTTTTGAAATTTTCAAAAAAATATAAATTCATCATTGTTTGCGGAGGAGGAGTTACAGCCAGAAAGTATATCTCAGCATTAAAAAAAATAGGAATAAATGAAAAATTACAAAGTTATGCAGGAATTTCAGCTACACGAATGAATGCGAGATTCATGAATTACTTTTTTAATATAAACCCTCTACATGGAATTCCTCACACTTTTCAAACTTTAAGAAAATACATAAAAAATCAAAATATAATTTTTTGTGGTGCCTTAGAATATAAACCGAATCAAACTTCTGATTCAACTGCTGCAGAAATTGCAAGTAAATTTAAATCTATTTTTATAAATATAACTAACATCAAAGGGCTTTACAATAAAAACCCTAAAAAATTCAAAGATGCTAAATTTATTCCAAAAATAACCTGGGAAAAATTTTATAAATTAGCAAATAAAAAAGGATTTAAACCAGGACAGCACTTTGTTTTAGATCAAACTTCTTCTAAAATTATAAAAAGACACAAAATTCCAACATATATAATTGGAGGAAGTTTAAAGCAAATAGAAAATATACTAAATAATAAACCCTTCATAGGAACCCTAATAGCAGGTTAAAGAAATGAAACTAAAAAATTACTGTATAATAAAAGAAACTAATTTTGAAAAAGCAAGAAATCTAATAAATAAACAAAAAAAAGAAAAACCTTCTCAAAAAATAATATTTGTTAGCAAGGATGACAATCTAACCAGAAAGATTTTAGAGAAAACTCAGACAGACATTCTTGTAATTCTTCAATCAGGAAGAAAAGATTATCAAAAACAAAGAAACTCAGGATTAAATCATGTATTAGCTAATATTGCTAAGAAAAAAAATATCCAAATAGGAATTTGTCTTGATGAAATAATTTCCTCTAAAGATAAAGAAAAAACAGACATTTTAGCTAGAGTGATGCAGAATATAAAACTTTGTAAAAAAGCCAAAGTTCAAATGCAATTTTGCTCATGTAAATTTCCCAAAGATATTTACGATAAAAAAGCATTAGGATTAGTTTTAGGTATGCCAACATGGATGACAAAAAAACTTTTTATGTAAAAAATAGAAAACATTTTTTAAGTCAATTTTCTTTGATTGCTTGACATAAAAATGACAGAGGACAAAATCAAAAAAATAATTGAATCTTTAAGCCCCAATGAAAGGAGAATTCTTCCTCATTTAAAAGAAAAAAACATATCTGAAATAGCTAAAAAATCAAATTTAGATAAAGTCTCTGTTGTACGTGCATTAGAATATCTCCAAAATAAAGGAATAGTTAAATTATCACCTGTTAAAAAAAGAATAGTAGAAATAGGAATCAACGGAATACTTTATAAAAAAAAAGGTCTTCCAGAAAGAAGACTTCTTAATCTTCTTGGAGAAAAAAGAATTCTTTCAATTCAAGAAGCTCAAAAATTAAGTAAATTATCTAACGAAGAGTTTAAGGCATCTTTAGGAGCATTAAAAAGAAAAGCTCTTATTGAACTGAAAAATGGAAAAATAATGTTTACAGGAGAGAAGCAAGAAATCTCAAAAAAGAGTTTAGAGGAATCATTTTTAGAATCACTCCCTTTAGAATATGATTCTTTGTCTCCAGAACAATTATTTGCATTAAAATCCCTTCAAAATAGAAAAGATATTGTTTATATTCTAGACAAAAGAATAATAAACATCAAAGTTACTGATTTAGGGGAAAAAATAATGGATTCTGAGATTAAAGAAGAGAATCTTATTGAAAAAATAACTCCATCTCTTCTTAAAAATGAAAAATTATGGAAAGGGAAAAAATTCAGAAGATATGACGTTACTTCTCCGGTCCCTGAAATAAATGGTGGAAAAAGACACTTTGTAAATCAAGCAATAGATTACGCAAGAAAAGTATGGACAGAAATGGGATTTCAGGAAATGACTGGAACAATTCTAGTAAGTTCATTTTGGAATTTTGATGCACTGTTTACTGCCCAAGATCATCCTGTAAGAGATCTTCAAGATACTTTTTACATAGATAAAAAAATTCCTCTTCCAATAGATAAAAAATTAGTAAAAGCAGTGAAAAACAGTCATGAAAGAGGTGTTGCTGGAAGCAAAGGATGGAATTATAAATGGGATGAAGAGGATGCAAAAAAATTAATTTTAAGAACTCATACAACATGCCTATCTGCTCAAATGCTTTACAAATTAAGCAAACTTCCTAAAGAAAAAAGAAAAGGGAAATTTTTTGCAATTGGAAAAGTCTTTAGAAATGAAACAATAGATTGGAGTCATGGCTTTGAATTTTATCAAACAGAAGGTATTGTAGTTGACAAAAGTGTCAATTTCAAGCATTTATTAGGATATTTAAAACAATTTTATAAAAAAATGGGTTTTGAAAAAGTAAGATTCACTCCAGCTTATTTTCCATATACAGAACCAAGTGTAGAGATTCATGTTTATCACCCTATTAAAAAAATATGGCTTGAATTAGGAGGAGCAGGTATTTTCAGGCCAGAAATTTCAGTTCCTCTTCTTGGGGAGAACATTCCTATTCTAGCATGGGGATTAGGATTTGACAGAATTATAACAGATTACTATAAAATAAATGATTTAAGAGAACTTTATAAAAATGATTTAAATAAGCTAAGAAAAATCAAATTTTTTATAAAATAAAATGGCAAACTCAGGAAAAAACACTAAATTAAAAGGTTGCTGGAATTGTGAACCTGTTAGAGGTTTTCATCTCGGAGAGGGTTGCTGGAATTGTGAAAAACCCGCTGGAGGTTTTCATCTCGGAGAGGGTTGCTGGAATTGTGAAAAACCCGCTGGAGGTTTTCAATGGCAAATGTAAAATTCAACAAAGAAATTTTTGAAAAAGAAATAGGAAAATTAGATGAAAAGATGCAACACAAAATTGCAATGTTCTCTACTCCAGTAGAATCTATAACAAATGAAGAAATAGAATTAGAAATTTTTCCTGATAGACCGGATTTATTATCTTATCAAGGATTTAAAAGAGGTTTCTTAGCTTTTTTAGGAAAAAAATCAGGACTCAAAAAATATTCCTTAAATAAACCAGAAAAAAATTACAAGGTTTTTGTAGAGAGTTCAGTAGCAAAAGTAAGACCTTTCACTGCTTGTGCAATAGTTAAAGGACTTAAACTAAATGATGAAAAAATTAAAGAAATAATTGACTTACAGGAAAAGCTTCATAATACTATTGGAAGAAAAAGAAGAAAACTTGCAATTGGAATATATCCTTTAGAAAAAATTACACTACCTATAACTTACAAAGCTCTTGAGCCTGATAAAATAAAATTCATTCCATTAGACATGAATAAAGAATTAAATGGATTGCAAATTCTTCAAAGACATCCTACTGGAAGAGAATACTCTCATTTACTCTCTGGAAAATCCAAATTTCCAGTTTTTATAGATTCTGCAGGAGAGGTGTTAAGCATGCCACCTATAATCAATTCTCAATTAACAGGAAAAATAACTGAAAAAACAAAAGATGTTTTCATTGAATGTTCTGGCTTTGATTTAGAGATTCTAAAAAAATGCTTAAACATAATTGTAACTTCTTTAGCAGATAGCTCAAATGCAAAAATCTTTCAAATGGAAGTTAAGTACAAAAAATCAGAATTAACCCCTGATTTAACCCCTGAAAAGAAAAAAATCTCTTTAGAAAATACAAATACTCTTTTAGGATTAAACTTAAATGAAAAACAATTAAAACAATGTCTTGAAAGAATGGGCTATAATTATAATAAAGGAGTTGTGGAAATTCCCGCTTGGAGAATGGACATTCTTCATGAAGTTGACTTGATAGAAGACATAGCTATAGCTTATGGTTATGACAACATTAAACCAGAAATCCCAAAAATATCCAGCATTGGAAAGGAATCTGAAAAAGAACCGATTATAAGAAAAATATCTTACATACTTGCAGGACTTAAAATGCTAGAGGTTTCAAATTATCACCTTACTAATAAAAGAGAACAATTTACAAAAATGGGAATTTCAGACAAACAAAGAAGATTTATTGAAGTAAAAGAAAGTAAAACAGAATACACTATTTTAAGAAAAGATTTAAGCCATTATCTTCTAAAAAACCTTTCAGAAAATGTAGATGCAGAATATCCTCAAAAAATATTTGAAATTGGAACAGTGTTTAATCCAGATTTAACAGAAAGTTTACACTTAGGGATTGCTTTATCTCCTGGTAATTTTACAGAAATAAAACAAACATTAAACTACCTCTCTAGAATGATTGATAAACAAATCACCTTAAAAGAATCTAAAGAATTCCCTCCATGGTTTATTGACGGAAGAGTAGCTGAAATAAATACAGGCAATAAAGTAACAGGATTCTTAGGAGAAATACATCCAAAAATCTTAAAAAATTGGAAAATAAAAATGCCAGTGGCTCTTCTAGAGATAAATCTTAGTGAATTTTTTAAAGAGTTATAAAATAAGTTTAATTATTGCAGTATTTATCAATTAATGAATCAAGGTAATTTGTATCATTATAACCATTTTCAGTTAATACAATGTCAGGAGTCAATCCTTGAGCTTCTCTAGCATCTCTAAGTTCTATTAAATTAAGTAAATTTGCTTGGTCTAATTCCCACCATTGTTCATCACCCGTGGTAGGGTTAACTGCATGAATCTCATATATATTTGCAACACCATTACCATTATCAGGATTAATAAACAATTGGGAAATGCTATCATTCAGATTTCCTCTCTGTATCTGGGTATAACCTCTTTCTTGAAGTCTGCTTATTATATAATCCATTGCTTCATTAACTTCAGTGAATTCTTTCTGAGTAGGGCTCACATCTTCTTCAATATTTCCATCACAACCACTGCCTGCTGCGAAACCTAATAAAAAATAAAATAATATATTCTTTAAACTCGCTTTTTTTAAATCTGAGATTAAGATTCCTAATTTTGATATTAAATCTCTCATTTTTAACAAAAAGTTACACGAAACTCTTGTTTTTATTTATTTTTATTCTCTATTATCTAAAATAATTTTTAGATTTTCTTTGTTCTTTTTTATTAAGATTATTCTTTGTTTTTTTTACAACATTTAAGAATTCTTCTTTAATCTCCTGCCATAATTTAAAAGATTCCTTTATAAATTCCGCTTCTTTTTTTTCATTGCACTCTAAATCTGTCTCAATTAAACTCATCTCATTGTCAGAAAGCTTTTTATAAATATTCTCAAGAATTTTCTTATCTTCCTGATCCAATGCTTTGACAAAAGAAAAAATCCAAAAAGACACATTCTGAGGGTTTAGTAAACTTTCTATAAACCTAAAATAATTAAATACTCTTTCTGAAATTACTTTTCTGATTTCTCTAAGAAGATGCTCTGTCTCAAGTTCAGATAATTTTTCAATAGAAAATTCTTTGTTTAATTCTTCAAATTTTGGAAGAGAATACTTTTTTTGAAGCTTTGAATATTGTTTTTTTAATGTTAAAAGTTCTTTTGATTTTTGTTCTTTCATAGTTAAAATTAACATAATAAGTTTATAAAATTATTTAATAGCTCTGCCAGGATTCGAACCTGGGTCTCAACCTCCAGAGGGTCGCGTACTTGACCGCTGTACTACAGAGCTCTGACAAAAATTTCACTTTAGAAATGTTTTTATACTTTTTTGTTTTTATAAAGGCATGATTGTCGGAATTACTCTGATTATAGTATGCGGATTAATTGCTTTAATATGGATTACCTCAGAAATAAGAAAAATAAAACATAAAATCTGGGCTCTTTTTTTAATAATACTTATAATCTTTGGGTACATAAGTTTTACAGCAACTACAAAAAATCATGATCTTGATTTAAGAAGTTTTTCAGGAATAATGCAGGCCTTTAAAATATATTTTTCATGGTTAGGAAATATATTCGGAAATATTAAAAGTCTTACAGGAAGTGCTGTTCAAATGGATTGGAGTGTATCTAACTCCAGTCTTGAAAATTCATAAAATGAAATTTTGGATTTTTTTATTTATGTTCTTTGTAATATCTGGCTTAATGATAATAAGCAATAATAATTTAGCATTATATAAAAAAGAAAACAGACAAATGTTCTTTCAAGAATATAAACAATGGTTTGAGAAAGATATTTTTGCAAACGTAATAAAAATAACTTCATATGTAATTAAATTAGACTGGCTTCCTAAAAAATAAAAAGTAATATTTAAATACACTCTAATCTATTTAAATTAGTAAAATGGTGAAAAAAGTTTCAAAAAAAAGAGGAATAAAAGAAAAAAAGATTAACAATAAAATAAGAATTATTGTTAAAAATTTAATAGGATTTGGAATATTATTCATATTTTTTCTATCATTATATTACGTGAGAGAAGAAGTGTATAAAGATTTATTTTTTATTTTATCCATTGTGTTTGGAATTATATCCCTAACATTTCTTATATCTCTTCTTGTCTATGTATTTGTAAAATATCTTAAAAAATAATTTAAAGACAGGTTTCTAA
>CAYLHY010000027.1:0-8695 GCA_964383885.1 Candidatus Woesearchaeota archaeon | reverse complement strand
CTCTTCCGATCTTAGTTTTGAAAGATTTCTTAAAGAAATAAAATGTAGATTCCCTGAAGAATATGGAAAAGAGGCTTTAACATATATCAAAGAAAAAAATATACTAAAAAGATTAGAAGCATCAATAGAAGAAAAAAGAAAAGAAGGAGAAGAAAAAGACGCAGTAAGACTGGAAAAAGAATTGAAATATGGAGTTGAAAGTATACAAAAGGCTATAAAAGATAGTGAAAGAATAAGAAAAAAATACAGCAAAAAAATAAAAGACATTCTTGAAAGAAGAATTAAAGCAGAAAAAGAACAAATAAGAAAACCAAAAACAGCAATTATCTTTGCTATTTTAGCAATTGTTTCATTGTTTTTAGCATTTAGTGGTATAGGAGATCCTATGACATTATATACTGTTGCTGGAGTTTGTGGAGTAATAGCATTAATTTCATTATTATTTAGGAAAAAACTTCAGGAAAAACCAAGTATTAGAGAATCTCCTGAAAGGCAAACAGAACAAATTTCTAAAATAAGCAAAAGAATGAAGGAAATAGAAACGAGATTAAAAAAAATAAATTCTGAATTAAAAGAAGGTCATAAAAAAGCAAATGAACTCCATAATATTGCTGGAAGATTAGGATGGAGATCCACTCCCAAAGGAGAAGAAGCTTACGAAACATGGCTTAAGCAATATAACAAAAATAAAGAACTTCAAAAAGAAAAAGAAGCCTTGGAACAAGAATACAAACGTCAAGCAGCAAAAGCTGAAAAAATAAGAGAGAAGGAATGGTGAATATTATAAAATTTTAAATCTCAAAACAAAGTCCTTTGTTTTCTTGCTTCTTTTATTTCATTTAACCTTTCAATCTGTTTTTCAACTCTTTGCTCAGAAAAATCATGTTCTTTAATGAGTATTTCTCTTATTTTATCCTCATTCATCTTAGGAAACTTAATCTCAACATCTTTTACATTTGGTTTATGAAACAATTCAAATATTTCTTTCCAATCAAACCTATCCTCTTCTGGAAGAGAATTAATTTTTTCCTCAACACTCTTAAAAATCAAAACCGGTTGTTTATACTTTCTTACAATATCCAAAGCTTTTTTCTGCCCTATCCCAAGAATTCCTCTAGGATTATAATCAGTTCCCACTAAAATTCCTAAACAAATCAATTGATCCAAGTTTATTTCCAAAGTATCTAAAACATGCCTCAATTCAATTAATTCTGGCTTAACTTCAACATAACCAGTATAAGTTTTTCTTTTTCTGGCAAGAGTTAAATTTCTTACTAATCTTGTTGCACCAAAAAGCAAACTATCATAATCTTGGCTGACTGCAGAATAAACTTCCTTTTTTTTACATAAATAAGCTGCTTCAGCTTCTCCTTCAGAAGGTGCTTGAACTACAGCTATTCCCATTGCTTTTAATAATTCTTTGCTTTCATCAATCATTTCTTGATTTAATCTTAACAACTGAGAGCTGTATCTTTTCATTGCTGTTATATCTTCTACTTGCTTAGCTTTTTCATATCTTTCTTTTGCAATATCTCTTCCTTGTTTTCTTATCTCTGAAGTTTTAGATTTAAGTTCAGGAGGCTTGCCGTCAAAAACATAAACTAATTTAATCCCTTCTGCTAAAAGAGCAATATTTCTGTAAAAGATTCCAGACAAATGACTAGTAACTCTTTTTTTAGAATCCATTAAGGGTGTTCCATCTACTTGCCTTATTGTGGAAAGAAATTGATATAAACTATTAAAAGCATCCACGCATACAGTTTTTCCTTTTAAATCTGAAATCTTAATTTCTTTTCTTGGAATAATCTCTTTAATATTCAATCCCATAACCAATAAGAGAAAACAACATATAAATAATTAACTAAACTAAATGAATTTAAATTCAGGCTTTTTTCGTTCTTCTTTTGGCATAACTCTTTCTTCTCTGAAATTCTTTTTTAACTTCTGAAAGCCTTTTTCCCTTCAAAGGCTTTATTCCAAAAGGAGTGTAAACCTCTGGAAAAAATTCCTCTAAAAGTCTTCCCATTTTTATAGTTTCCCAGTCTCTTATTTCCTCTGCACTTTTCAAAAATAAAAAATAAGTTTCAGCTGAATACTGAGGGATTTTAGAAGATTCTGAACATCTTAGTTTTTTTGGTTTTCTGTTAATTCTTCCTTTAAACCATCCTTGTATTTTTCTTGTATTGCCATTAAATTCCCTATACATCCCTTCTGCTAAAGCCATGCCCCATCTTCCTCCAGTGTCTTCTACATCTTTATCTGGGTTATATTCTCTGCAAGTTTCCCTGAATAAATCCTTTTCTAACATATATACACTACTACATAGTAGTATTTAAATTTTACTGATATCTTATTAATAAGGCAAAAAATTAGTTTTAAATAATCAAAAAACTTTATGAAATTATGAAGACAGATTTTATTGCAATAGATTATGATTATTTTGATTATCAGGAAAGGAATTATGTGAAAATAATAGGGAGGAATTCTTCTGGAAAAAGAGTCTGCATAATTGATTCTTGCCCTGTGTATTTATGGGCAATCTTAAAAGAAAATCTCAGTCAAAAAGAAACAAAAGCTTTGATTGAAAAAATTAAAAAAATTAAATTAAACATAAAAGGAAGAAAAACAAAAGTAGAAAAAGTTGAGTTAAAAAATAAAAATTTTCTTGGCAAGCCAGTAAAAGCATTAAAAATTTATGCAACTAATTACAAAGACTTACATGACATAGCAGACAAACTTGGAATGAAAGAAATAGTTTATAGAAGAGGTTATGATTTAGGATACATAACGCATTATATTATTGAAAAAAAACTTTTTCCATTTACATGGTATGAAATAACTGGTGAAATGCTGCATAATTCTTCTGAATTTAATGGAATAGATTCAGCATTAGATGTGGACATCTGCTTAAAAGCAGAGTCATTCAAGGAATTAAAAATTGAAAAAAATTTCACTCCAAAAATCCTTGCTTTTGACATTGAATGCGATGATGTAAAACTCGGAGAAGGAGAGATTCTTATGGTTTCTTTAGTTGGAAACAACTTCAAAAAACTAATAACCTATAAAAAAGGCAATGAAACAAAATCAAAATTACCTTATGTAGAATATGTAGAAAATGAATCTGAATTAATTAAAAAATTCATAGAGTATGTAAAAAAAATATCTCCTGATTTTTTAGTTGGTTATTTTTCTGATGGTTTTGATTTGCCTTATTTAAAAGCAAGAGCTGATAAATTCAAAATTAAATTTAATATAAATTTAGATAACACTCAACCAAGATTCTCAAGAAGTGTATTAGGAATAACTGCAAAAACAAAAGGAATTGTTCATTTGGATTTATTTAAGTTCATTAAAACAGTTTATTCACAATACATGGAATCAGAAACTCTTTCTTTGGATGAAGTAGCGAGAGAATTTTTAGGAGATGCAAAAAAATCTTTTGAACATAAGCATTCTTCAAAACTCGATTATAAAGCATGGCAGCAATATTATGAATATAACCTTCAAGACTCTGTTCTTGTCAAGGAGCTTTTTAAAAAAATATGGCCTGATTTAATGGCTTTTTCAAAAATAATAAAAGAACCAATACATGTAACTTCAAGAAATGGTATGTCAAGCAATGTAGAATCCTACATTATTCATAATCTTGACAAATACAATGAAATTCCTGAAAAACGTCCAGGTTACGATGAAATATCTCAAAGAAGAAGACTAAAAGCATATAAAGGAGCTTTTGTTTTGGAACCTGTTCCAGGACTATATGAAAAAATAGTTTTTTTTGATTTTACAAGCAGTTATGGAAGTGTTATTGTTACTTATAATTTAAGCAAATCAACTCTTTTAGAAAAACCTGAAAAAAATTCTAATAGCATTGAAATAGACCATAAAAAAGTATATTTCAATAAAAAACCAGGATTTTTTCCTGATATGCTAAAATACATAATTGAGCAAAGAAAAAAATTCAAAAAACTTCTTAAAGCTTCTAAAAAAGAAGATGCAATGAAAAAAGCAAGAAGCAATGCATACAAGCTTTTAGCTAATTCAAGTTACGGCTATCAAGGTTTTTTTGCAGCTAGATATTATTGCAGAGAAGCTGCAGCAGCTACAGCTGCTTTTGCTAGAAAATTAATAAAAGAAGTAATAGAAAAAATAAATTCTCATGGATTTAAAACTATTTATTCAGACACAGACAGCATTGCTTTTCTTCAAGGAGATAAATCCTCTTCAGAGGTTTTAAATTTCTTAAAAAAAATAAACTCTGAACTTCCAGGAATTATGGAGTTGGAATTAGAAGATTTCTATAAAAGAGGCATCTGGGTTACAACACGTGCTGGAAAAATTGGAGCTAAGAAAAAATACGCTCTTATAACTCAAGGGAATAAAGTAAAAATAAGAGGATTTGAAACAGTAAGGAGAGACTGGTGTCAATTATCAAGAAAAGTTCAGGATTATGTTTTAAGAAAAATTCTAATAGATGGTAATGAAAAATCTGCTTTAAAGTATGTTAAAGAGATTATTGAGAAAATTAAAAAAAGAAAAATTGACAAAAAAGAACTTTTAATTAAAACTCAATTAAAAAAACCTCTTGAAGAGTATAAAGCTATATCTCCTCATGTAATTGCTGCAAGAAAAATGAAGGAACAAGGAATTCCAGTAGCTCAAGGAAGCCTTATTGAGTATTATATTGCTGAGACTCCTCAAAATAAAACTAAATTAGTAAGGGAAAAAGTCAAGCTTCCTCATGAACCAGGAGAATATAATATTGAATACTATCTTAAAAGACAGATTCTTCCTGCAGTAGAAAACATTTTTCAGGTTTTCAAAATAAACATAGAAGACTTAATTAAAAAAAGCAATCAAAAAACACTAGGAGACTTTAATTAAAACTTTAATTAAATTCAAATCTTAAATTTGTTCTGAATTTAATTTTAAAATTCAAAAAATAACAAAGAAGTCATCACTAAAATTCCAAAAATAAATATTATTAATTCTAAAAGAGATTTTTTTAATGTGAATTTTTTATGAAGCTCTGGTATAAGGTCACTTCCTGCTATGTATATAAATCCTCCTGCTGAAATAGGAACTAAAAACAAACTTATGTTTTTAACAAATTCAGAAAGAATCAAAGCTGAAATCACTCCTAAAAAAGCTGTAAGTGCTGAAGCAAAATTAACAATTAAAGCTTTTGTTCTAGAAAAACCTCCATGAATCAGTACTCCAAAGTCACCGATTTCTTGAGGAATTTCATGTAAGATTACTGCAAGAGTTGTTACAATTCCTGTATGAACATTCAATAAATAAGCAGCTCCAATAATTAATCCGTCTGTAAAATTATGAACAGCATCACCTATTAAATTCATTATTGCAAATCCTTGAATTCTATTAAGGACATGACAATGTCTCCATTTAATTATTTTCTCAATAACAAAAAATAAAACAATTCCTCCTAAAATATTATAAGAAAGACTTAAAGTATAACCTGTTTCTTTCACAACTTCAGGAATCAAATGAATAAAAACCCCTCCTAACAAAGCTCCTGCAGAAAAAGCAACAAAATATAATACTATTTTCTTAAGTTTTTTAGCTTTAAGAAAAAAACTAATAATTCCAACAAAAGAAATAACACTAACAATAAATACACTAATCAAACTATAAATCCATATTAAGGTGTTCATGTTTTAAAAAAGATTGAAACATATTTAAACCTTTATTATTTTAAATTTAAAAGTAAGGATTAAAATGGAAAAATCATCTATTTCAAAAATTATTCAGGCAGGAAAAATAGCTTCTCAAGTTAAAGATTTTGCCAGAGAGTTGATTAAGCCTGGAGTTCCTTTATTAGAAATTGCTGAAAAAATAGAACAGCAAATTCGTGATTTAGGAGGAGAGCCTGCTTTTCCTGTTAATCTAAGTATTAATGAAATAGCAGCTCATTACACTCCTTCTCATAATGACAAAACTCTTGCTAATGGATTATTAAAAGTTGATATAGGAGTTCATATTGATGGATGGATTGCAGACACAGCATTTACTCTTGATTTAGAAGGAAACTCTGAAAACAAAAAATTAATTGACACTGCTGAAGAAAGTCTGAAAAATGCTTTAAAAATTATTAAATTAGGAGTTTCAACAAATGATATTGGAAATGAAATTCATAGAACTTGCATATCTAATAACTTAAATCCTATTGTAAATCTATCAGGACATGAAATAGACAGATATGATTTGCATGCAGGAATAACAATTCCAAATATAAATGACAAAAAAGATGTAAAACTTCATCAAGGGATTTATGCTGTAGAACCCTTTGTAACTTCTGGAGGCGGAAGAGTGTATGAAGGAAAGCCATCAGGAATTTTTATTCTATTGAATACAAAAAGCGTAAGAACACCATTAGCCAGAGAAATTTTAACTTACATAGTGGATGAATACGGAAATCTTCCTTTTTGCAGCAGATGGCTTGTTAAAAAATTCGGAACAAAAGCTATCATTGCTTTAAGTCAATTAGAAAATGGAAAAAATATTTATCAGTATCCTCAGCTTATAGAATCATCCAAAGCAAAAGTTGCGCAAGCAGAAGAAACTATTTTTATAAAAGAAGACGAAACATTAATTACAACAAAATAATTCAAATCCATGCAAAAATCACGTTAAATAAGAATGGAAATAAAAGAAATTTTTATTCAAACAAGCAAAAAACAAGAATTAATTGACATTACTTCTTTAATTCAAGAAGAACTTGAAAAACTCAAAAACACCTCTAAAAAGAATGTAACTTCAAATGGATTTGTAAATGTCTTTGTTGCACATACAACAGCAGGCATTACAATTAATGAAAATGCTGACCCAGATGTTAAAGAAGACATAATAAATGCCTTAAAAATATTTGACAAATGCCAGTTTAAACATCTTGAAGGAAATTCTCCTGCACATGTTAAAGCTTCGTTAATTGGCTCTAGTGTATTAATCCCTATAGAAAATTTTAAATTGAAATTAGGACAATGGCAGGGAGTAATGTTTGCAGAATTTGATGGTCCTAGAAAAAGAAAAATAATTCTTAATTTTTATTTTTAATTTTTATTCAATTTTATCTATTCCTTAATATTTACCCTAAGTAACTTTCAGCAGTTGGAAGAGATGCTTTTGCTTTTTTCAAGAAATTCTCTTCAACTTTTTTATAAACCTTAATAGTATTTTCAGTAACACTTGGTTTAATTTTAGATAATGCTTCTTCAAAATGCTTTTTCTTAACTTCTTTGGAAGTTATATCTTCTCTTAAAGCAATCATTCCTGCTTCTCTGACTATTGCCTCAATATCTGCTCCTGTATATCCTTCTGTTTTTTTAGCTAATTCTTTAAGTTTTACATCTTTAGACAAAGGCATATTTTTTGTGTGAACTTTAAATATATTAAGTCTTGCTTTTTCATCAGGAGCATTAACTAATAAAATCTTATCAAACCTTCCTGGCCTTAATAATGCAGGATCAAGCATATCTGGACGATTTGTTGCACCAATAATCAAAATATCACTTAAATCTTCTAAACCATCCATTTCTGCTAAAAGCTGATTAAGAACTCTTTCAGTAACTTTGGTTCCTGTTTCCATTCCCCTCTTTCCTGCAAGAGAGTCAATTTCATCAAAAAACACTATACACGGAGCAACCTGCCTTGCTCTCTCAAAAACCTTTCTAATTCCTTCTTCACTCTCTCCAACCCACTTGCTTAATAACTCAGGACCTTTAATATGAATGAAATTTGCTTCTGACTCTCTAGCTACAGCTTTAGCTAAAAGAGTTTTACCTGTTCCAGGAGGACCGTATAGAAGTATTCCTCGTGACGGCCTTATACCCATTCTTTTAAAACTTTCTGGATGTTTCAAAGGCCATTCAACTGCTTCTTGAAGTTCTTGTTTAATATTGTCTAAACCTCCAATATCCTCCCAAGAAACATTAGGACTTTCAATAAAAACCTCTCTCATTGCGCTGGGCCTTACTACTTTTAAAGCATCTAAAAAATCTTTATGTTTTATTATTAATTTCTCCAATACTTCTGGAGGGATTTGTTCATCTTCATCTAATTTCATTTGAGGAAGATACTTCCTTAAAACATTCATTGCTGCTTCTTTAGTTAAAGCCTCTAAATCAGCTCCAACAAAACCATGAGTTAAAGAAGCTATTTCTTCTAATTTAACATCTTTCAAAGGCATTCCTCTTGAATGAATCTTTAAAATAGCTAATCTAGCTTTTTTATCTGGAACTCCTACTTCTATTTCTCTGTCAAATCTTCCAGGTCTTCTTAATGCTGGGTCAATTGCATTTATTCTATTAGTTGCTCCAATAACAATCACTTTTCCTCTTGTCTTCAAACCATCCATCATAGTAAGGATTTGTGAAACAACTCTTCTTTCAACTTCTCCTTGAACATCTTCTCTTTTTGGAGCAATTGCATCAATTTCATCTATAAAAATAATAGATGGTGCATTTTTTTCTGCTTTAGCAAAAATTTCCCTTATTTTCTTTTCACTCTCTCCATACCATTTAGACATTATTTCAGGACCACCTATTGAAATAAAATATGCTTCTGATTCATTTGCTACTGCTTTAGCAAGCATTGTTTTTCCGCATCCTGGTGGACCATGCAAAAGAACTCCTTTTGGTGGTTCAATTCCTAAACGTTCAAACAACTCTGGATGTTT
>CAYLHY010000026.1:0-9083 GCA_964383885.1 Candidatus Woesearchaeota archaeon | reverse complement strand
AGTTAGTAGTTTAATTAATGATTTTATTCAGATTTATTAACTCATTTCATGACTTATTTCATGCTCAACTTGTAATAATGCTTGTTCTAATCTTTTGTAATTTTCCACTTTCCTTACCTGTTGTATTTTTAAAACTTCATAAGGATGAGAGATTACATCTCCACACATTCCTCCAAAAGCAGAACCAAACAAAGTAGTTGCCAGAGTCCCAAGAATAGAAATACCTGCTTGTATTAATCCAGTTGCAGGAGCTAATAAATATGAAACTTCATTCATACGTTTTGCTATGTTTGTAGCCCATTCTGTCATTGGTTCGTATCCAAAAATTAATCCAACAAGTCCTCCTCCAATTATTCCTCCTGTAACTGAAAATTTTTTAACTGAATATGATAATTTTTTAAAGAGTTCTAAATTTTTTTGTTCTTTACGTGATAAATCTTTTACAACTGACTTCAAATTTCCAAGATAAATTTCTTCATCAAGAGAAAGAGTTAAATGGTCTAATCCTCCTTTTTTAGAGGCATCTTTAGAAATTGCATCAATAATCTCTCTAAAATATTTTTTTGATTGTTTAGGACTTTTTAATCTATCTTGTTTTATTGAAATTGAGTAATGTACTTTTTCTGGATCAATTGGATCATAATTGCATTCGATTCCTAATTTTTTTAATGAACTCATTTTGTTTTGAAAAATAAAAAATATTTTTAAACATTTATGTTCATTTATTTATAAATTAAAAATTAATTTTTTTCTAATCACAAGAATTGGTCTGGTGTTAAAAAAGAATATCAAGGAAAAGGCATTGGTAAAAAATTATTTGAATTTTTTTAAATGAAGTTAAGAAAAGAAAAGCTGAAATTGTATGCATAGAAGCAGGTTCAGCTCCAATGTTTAAAAAAGCAAATAAAATGTACAAAGAACATGGATTTAAAGAGAAATTTAAGATTAAAGATTTTTGGTCAAAAAATGATGATTTAATTCTGCTTGTGAAGAGGGTGGAGAAATATAAGAAATAACATAATAATACTTTTAAACTTCTTTTTTTTGTTTTCCCAATATGGCCTATAAAGTAGTTTTTAATTCAGGGGTTTATGAGGCAAAAAGGGATTTGGATAAGATTCTTCGGATAATATCCTCTGAAGAAATTAATGACTTCCAAAATTTTGTTATGAAAAATTTCACAGAATGTTACAATAGATTAGAAAGAGAAAGCATAAAATTTGAAAAGGAACAATTAAAAATAGATGTAAACCTTGGATTAAAAACTGAAGAAGAATATAGAAGAAAACTGAAAAAGCTTGAGGGAAGAAGAAAGAAAATTGAAGATAAAGTAAAAGAATATATTAAAGGAAATTTAAAGATAAAATTCCATCCAAAATATCCTGCTTTGTTAACTTATTCTATTGAAAAAACAACAAGAACAGGATGGTTGTTGATTTTAGATAGATTAATTTTTGAAAATGGAAAAATCAAAGGCAGAAAATTGATTTATCATGGAAAGAATTTTAAAGATTGTGATGAAAAAAGTCCTTTAATTGAACTCTGGAATTCTGTTTTAATAGAGTATTTTAAATTATTAAGTAAAAAAGATAATTAATTGTGATAAAAAAGCTCTCTTTTTTTTCAATCTGTAAATTAACAAATTAATTTTACAAAAGCAATGAAATGAGCAAATTTGGATTAGAAAACTATATAAAAATCTAAAGGGTTGGGAAAATTCTGAGGCGCAAAAAATTTAAAATTTAATAGATTTATTTCTGTACATTGAAAAATGAAAAATGAAATATGAGTAAAGAGAAACTTTTATATACTACTATATAATTACAAATTATTATGGAACTTAGTGAATATTTAAGGATGATAAGAGAATCTAGAGATGATTGGAATGATGAAATACCTTCACAAATACAACACAGCACAATGATTATAGACGGCAACAGTTATTCCAAAACATAAATGTAGGAAAGGATGGTTTCAACATTTTTACGCAGCAGTAGAACTAGGTATCGATGCAGGTTTAGTAAATGAACATGCAAGAAAATTATATCAAGATTTTTTGCAGTATGCTAATGAAACACATTTTCCAAAAAGATTAACAAATCAAGAGGATATTAGAAAAGCGAATAAAGTTTAACATCAATTATTGAAGATTTAGAAAGACGACAAAAGCTTCATTCTGATTAAATAACTATGTAGTTACCAAATCTTCTTAGTCACTACATCTATTACAAAATTTCTAATTTTATTTATAAATATTAATTGTCACTTTAGAAATAATAACAGATGTCATTTTATAGAAGTAACACAACCGAAAGGTTTATATATGAGTTTGATGTATATATTATATCACCTCTTTTTGCCCAGGATAGAGGTTTTAGGATGCTATTTGACGCCTAAAACATCTATCCAAGGGTTTTAAAAAATTATAAATTCTGATAAAGTTAGAATAATTTTTAAGAATTAAAATTAGTCTGTTGATATTAATCCTTAGTTTTTTCTGAATTTTCAAATTCTGTATAATGACACTTTCCGCAATACACTCTATTATTTGCAGTCATTAAAAAAACTCCAGGTCCGCATCTAGGACATGTTTTCTCTCTTATTATTTTATCTCCTTCAATTTTATATTTAGTGTATTTCTTGCTTGTTGGTTTGTTTTTATGCGGTTTTTTTCCTTTTTTTACAACTTTTTTCGGCATTTTATCTTTCTAATTGTTTTTCTTCTTCTGTTTTATCTTTTTCTTTTTTATCTTCTTCTGCTTTTTTTGCCTCAGCTTTTTTAGCTTCTTCTACTGGATTTAATCCAATAGCTTCTTCAGCAGGCACTTTTTCTTCAGCAGATTTTTCAGTTTCTTGCTGAGATTGAGTTTCAGATTCTTTAGATTCAGGCTTAGCCTCAGAAGCTTTTTTTTCTTCTTCAATTTCTTTTTTAGTTAAAATTTCAATTCTATCTCTTTCTTCCTTGCTTTTATAGATGTTAGCTTTTAAAATAAAATCTTTTGAACCGAATTTTCCTTGTATCTCTAAAACTCTTAAAGAATCTACAGGAACACTATACTTTTTAGATAAAAGCTCAGCAACTTGTTTTTTGCTTGGAATAACTTCATCTTGTATTATGGCTTCTATTTCCTTTCTATTAAAAAGAGGATTTTGCTGTTCTTTAATAATTTTTAAATTCATTTTTAAAACTATCTTGTTTTAATTGCATAATTTCCCTTGTCTTTAATATTTAATTTTTTTGCAATCTCTGATTTTTCTGGATTTAATACAATTATTCTTCCTTTAAATCCTTCTGTTGATTCTTTGGAGCCGCATTTAGGGCATTTGTCTCCTGATTCGTAAATTGTGTTGCAGATCTTGCATGCTTTTGCTTTCGGCATTTTATTTTTTTCCTTTAGATTTTTCTTTTTCTTGAGATTTTGCTAATTTTTCAGCAGCTTTTTGTCTTTTAATTGCATCTTCTTTAATCCATTCTAATTTTCCTAATCCTGGCTGCCTCATAGTTAATCCTATCTTAGGTTCATCACCTTTATGACTAATAGCAACTATTCTTGCTAGACATAAATCCCCTACTTTCAATGATCTTTTTGAAGATTTTCCTGTCAAAGAATTTGCTTTACTAAAACTAACATAATCATCCATTGTCTGACTTATATGAATCATTCCTCTCATAACTCCTAAATTAATAAAAGCTCCGAAACTTGTTATTTCTGAAATAATTCCATAAACAAGTTCTTGAAGTTCAGGCTTCCATGTTAATAATTTAAACTTTGAATTATAATATGCTGCTCCATCTCCTGGAATTATAACTCCTTCACCAATCTCTAAAATTTCTATTACTGCAACTACCTGCCCAAGCTCTTTATCATAATAATCCTTGTAAGTTTCTTTAAGTTGCTGTTCTATAGCTTCAGCTGTTGGTAATCCAAATAACTTAGGAGCTACTCTTACATAATCTTCAACTTCAGTTAAATAGAACATTTTAACTCTGAAAAACTTGAAAATATAACTGAAAATTGCTTTTTAAAGGTTATGTTATAAAGGCTCTGGTGTATTAATGGTGCTGAAAGGCACAAAAAAATTACTATAATAAATAAAGAAATAATGAAAAAAAATTAATCATAATAAAATTTATAAATATGTATCCCATCTAATTTTTATGGAATATAAAACTAAAACAAACGTGGAGAACTATGAACATATAATTCCTTTATTTAGTGCAATTGATTCTTCTTACAAAGGAAGTAAGGTAGTTTCTCCTTGTGAAAGACCTTGTGTTTGTGTGTGTGTTTGTAAGCACGGAAAATCTTCTTCTATGGACTTTTCAAGAGAAAAAGAATTGGAAGAAAAGGGAATAGAAAAACTTTTTGAAAAAGCTTTAGCAGCATAAGATTTTTATAAAACAAAAAGTTTTTTCTTCCCATGGACAAGATTAATGTAGACAATTTAATGGAAATTTTAAATGAAAGATTAGGTAAAATAATCCATTTCAATAGAAAATTTGACGTTTTTTTGCAAAAAAAAGGTGTTGGGTGTTATAATACTAAAGACTGGCGAGTATTTGTCCCAGATTTTTTTGACACTTACATGAAGATTTATGTTATTTTGCATGAAGGAGCACATTTAATTTTAAGAGAAAAGCTTTCTGATTTGATTTCTCCTAAAAACTTTGATAGACTTAAGTGGTCTATGGAACCTTTTTTTGTAGAAAATTCTGTTTTTTCTTTAGATGAAGCCTTTTCAGAGATTATAACAATCACTATACTCTCTGAATTTCCAAAAGATTTCTTTGAAAAAAAAATAGTTTTTACTAATTTTTCTAAACCATCCTATGAAGATTCTGATAAAAAACTAGATATTTTTTTAGCAAAAATTTCAGAATGGAAAATTCCTATAACTCTAAAAAATAATAATTTAAATATCTCAAATATGCTTAGAAATTTAACTTTTTTAGAACCCAAAAAAAGAATAAAAACAATTATTGATTGTCTTTCTATCTTGAAAAACCAAGATTATAAGAAATTTATAACAAGCATAATCAATAATCCTTTAAAAAATTCCCCAAGTATGAAATTATTATCAAATCTGCTTAATTCTAGTGTTGAGATAGACACATTTTTTAAAGAATTAGATCCTCAGATTTTTCTAGATTATTTGGAAACTCTTTCGTGGGTAAGTTATACAGAGGACTATCATATATATTCAAAATTCATTAATAAAAAAAGTTTGGATAAAATAAAAAAACAGATGATTTTTAATAAGAGTGATAAATTTAAAAAAAATATCCAAAAGGTATCAACAAATTTAAAAAAAATCCGGGGAGAAATAATGGATGCGTGGAGTTCCAGAGACAAAGATAAATTAAAAAAATTGATTAACGAATACAACATTCAAAGGTGGAAATATAGGGAAAAAGTAGATTTAAAAAATAATTTTAATAAGTATGGTTTTGGAAGATTCAAATGGGAGTAAAAGAAAAATATAATCTCAAACAAATTAATAGAAAAAATTTAATAAGCAATGCTTCAACAAAAACAAAAATAAAAGGAGTTTCTTGTTTAAAAATTTCTGCACCATTATATGTTCAATATGAAATCACAGAAAATTGCAATCTTCGTTGTAGATTTTGTTACAATGTTTGGAAAAATACAAATTGCAATCGTAAAAAGAGAGATTTATCATTAAAACAGCAATTAAAGATTATAGATAAATTAGCAAAAATGAAAATTTTTGGGTTAATTCTCTCCGGAGGAGAACCTCTTGTTTCAAAGAATATATTTAAAATAATTGAAAGAGCTTCGAAAAAATATAAAATAGAAACCAGTATAATTACTAACGGAACATTATTGACAAGAGAGACATGCAAAAAATTAAAAGAAGTAGGATTATCTGATATGCAGATATCTCTTCATAGTTTCAACAAAAAAGAAAATGACGAAATGACAGGAGTAAAAAACTCTTTTGATAGAACCGTATCTGGCATAAAAAATGCTCTGGAATATTTTCCTACAGAAAACATAAATATAAATATGGTACCAACCAAGAAAACATATAATCAGGTATATAATACCGCTAAGTTTTTAAAAAACTTAGGAGTGGTTAATTTCACAGTTAGCTCTTATATTTATACAGGTAATAAGAAATTAGACGATGAATTAGCTCCAGCAAAAAAACAATTCATAGAAATATTTAATCAGGTAGTCAAAGTGAAAAATGAACTTTCTATGGAAACTTTTATAGGTGGTTGTTATCCTTTATGTTCTTTAAAAAAGAAAATAGACAATCAAATTATTTCTTTAATTGGAAATATTTGTGATGCCGGAGTTACTCAAATGGTTATAAGCCCAAAAGGAGATTTGAGGCCTTGTGTTGCTTATGGCCATATTTTAGGAAATATACTTAAAGATAATCCTTTAGAAATATGGAAAAATTCAACTATTCTTAAGAAAATAAGAAGGATGGAAAACATTCCTCAAATGTGCAAAAAATGTAAGCATTTAGTTATTTGTAGAGGAGGGTGTAGAGCATCAGCATACAATAAACGCAAAAAATTTGATGATATCCACCAACTAATAGAAAATGACTAAATATGTACTATTTAAACATCCTGATTTAAAAATTCGGAAAGAGAATTTCGGAGGGATAATAAAAACTACTAGAGGGTTGTTTTTAATAGATAAAGAAACATATAATCTCTTAAATAAAATTGATAACAAAAAAACATATTCTGAATTAACTAAAAATGGTAGATTCAGAAAAATAATTGATGAATTATTAAAACTTAAAATAATTTTAAAAATTGAATCAGAAAAAGCTGAAAAAATAAAAAAGAAATTTATTATGGCATAAAATTATTTTAGTTTCAAAAAACGACAAGAATTAATTCTGATTAAGATTAAAATTCTATTTTTTTGTATCTTAAAATTACTTTCCTGTTTTTTACTTTTTTATTTAATTCTTTATCAGTGCTTGCTAAAAAAATATCTGAATTTTCATTTAAATATTCTGCTATGCTTGAATCAACATTTCTGCCTTTTAATGAAATTTTTTTCAATTTCTTTTCATTAAATGCTTTTTTCAAAATCTCTAATGCAATTTTTGCATTATTCCTAAATTTTAATTTTTTATAGGATTTAGAGACTTTTTGAAGCTCCTTAATAACTTTATTTGGAATAAGAATTTGAAAACCATTCAAAAAAAGCTCCTCTATAAAATCTATTTTGCTTTTAACTGCATTTAAAATAAAACTTGTGTCAAGCAAAACTTTTTTCATATTAAGGAAAGTATTTTTAATTTATATAGAAAAAGCCATATAATTATAAAATTTTCTGAAAAATTTTTGAAGTTGATTTCTACAAGTCTCTTTTTGTAGTTACATTTCAGTAGTCACAATAGAAAAGTTTATAAAGAATAAAATATATATTCTATAGGAGGTAAAATGGCAAAAAAAAGAATTGAAATCTTGGTCGTGGAAGACAGAGAGGAAAATAAAAGGGCAGCACAGGAGTATTTCAATACACGAGAAGAAGTACATGCAGATTTTGCTACAAGCTACGATGAAGCAATGCAAAAACTGGAAAGCAAAGCATACCATGGAGCAATTCTGGGAGCAAAAACAGAGAAATTAGGTACAGAACTTGGAAAACAACTGGAAAAAAGTTTTACACCTTATGTGTTTTTGTCAGGGGGTTACTTCCATCACGACAGACCTATGGCTAAGGTATTTCTCGATGAATTTTGTGCTAGAAAAAATATTGGAAAAACTGTCGAAGATAAAACAAAATCCAATGCATGGAAATCTGCTTATGAAGCATTAATGGAAACTTACCCAGACTTGGACGGATTCATTGCTGCAAAAGAAAGATTAAAAAAAGTGAGAAATGCTTAAATAGCCCTTTTAAGAATCCCGATAAAAGTTAGTATTTTTTATTATTTTTTAAATCATAGTTTGTTTCTAATTTTCTAAAAGAGAAGAAACAACTCTATTAAACCTCTAAGTTTCAAAAGATTTATGAATGTCAAAAACTAATTAATTACATGAAAGAGGTTGAAAATATTTTAAGGATTCTTAAAGAAACACTTGAAGCTGTTAAAACAGAAAATGCATCTAAAATAAGGGAATTAAGCAATCAAACAACCAACACTGCTTCTTTAACTCAAGATCCTGATAATATTGCTGTTGCTGTTATTGTTTATTCTATTGGAAAGATACTTGAAAGAAAAGATTACAGGAAACTAAAAGGCTGGAACCTCTTTTATAACACGATTGTTACATTTTTAAAAAAGACAATAGAAGATATTCAAAAAAACCAGCCTGAAAAATTCAGAAATGACTTTAAAATAATTCAAAAAGCAATAAATAAACTCTCTGGAAAATTAAAAAAATACATTCAGGAAGTTTTTAGAGCTGCAAAAATCAACAAAGCTTCAAGACTTTATGCTCATGGATTATCAATGGAACAGACTGCAAAACTTTTAGGAATAACAGTTTATGAACTCGCAGAATACGCAGGACAAACAGGAATTCCTGAAATGCCCTTTTCAAAAACCCTTAGTGCAAAAGAAAGAATTAAACTTGCTGTATCTTTTTTTGAAAAATGAAAGTTTTAATTTTTGACTCAAGCACACTAATAAGTTTTTCAATGAATGGGTTGTTAGAGGAATTAAGAAAATTAAAAAAACAATTTAATGGAAAATTCTTAATAACTTCAGAAGTTAAATACGAGGTTATTGACAGGCCAATTAATGTAAAAAGATTTGAATTAGAAGCATTAAGAGTTAATCAGCTTTTAAAAGAAAATACACTTGAAATGCCAGAATCTTTAGGAATTAAAAAAGAAGATATAAGCAAAGAGACAGATAAATTTCTTTCAATGGCCAACTCTATGTTTTATTCTGGGAAAAAGAGCATTTCTTTAATTCAATCAGGAGAAGCTTCTTGTTTAGCATTAAGCAGAATTTTAAGCAAGAAAAAAATCCCAAATCTCATTGCAGTTGATGAAAGAACAACCCGTATGTTGGGAGAAAAACCTGAAAATTTAAAGAAATTATTAGAAAGAAAACTTCATACAGGAATTACATTG
>CAYLHY010000025.1:0-9439 GCA_964383885.1 Candidatus Woesearchaeota archaeon | reverse complement strand
CATATGCAAACCCTCTCCAGAAGGATAAGGAAACATCTCTAAAACATAGTATTTTGGTTTTTTAGAGAATTCTTTAACTTTAAATGCTTTTTTCTCACTCCATAATTTCTGCCATTTGCTCTCTATTCTTTTAAAATCATATTCTTCCATTTCTTTTCCCTGATATTAAATTAATTTAGTTTAAAAAATTTCATATTTCTCTAACTAATAATCTTTCTAAGATTTTTTTATTTCTTTGCAGTTCCTTCCATGTCTCGCAAGGCATTGGGCCTTTCCAGTCTTCAATTATTTCTGTATATTTGCCTTCTCTTGCATTTTTTAAAACTTCTTCAAAAGAAATCCTATTTCCTCCATTATAATAAAAAATTTCTTTTTGATTGCATCTCCAGTAAATTCTAAGTCTGCTCATTTTTTACCTCCTGATTTATTGAATTTTTCATTTTTTGATAAATTGGAATTCTCTTAGTGAAGACAAATCCTGCATCTCTTAGATAAGAGATGATTTATAAAACTAAAAGAATTCCTGCTAGCAAAACCAAATTCAGAGCAATCAAGTTTAAATTGCTAGCTTTCATAAATTCTTAAAGAAAAGCATATTTTTAAATATTGCTTAAATTTTATTAAAACATGTTTAGAGCAGATTTAATTAATCAAATAATAACAAGCAATTCTCCAGAGGCTTTTACACTATGCAATAAAAGTTGTTTTGGAGAAAATATTGAAGGGAAAATACAATACTCTCTTTCAGAAGCGATTTATTTAGTTGAAACTGGAAAAATGTCTCTTTATCTTAAAAATAAAAAAATTACAAAAAAAGACATAATAAAAAAATTACAAAAAATTGATAAAAAAATTCCAATAAAATATCCTGTTTATAGGGATTTAAGAAAAAAAGGCTACATAGTAAAGGCTGCTCTGAAATTCGGAGCTGATTTTAGAGTGTATCCAAAAGGCTCAAAGCCTGGAAAAAAACATGCAAAATGGATTGTTTTTGCAGAACATGAATTAAATAAATTAAACTGGCAGGATTTTTCTGCAAAAAATCGTATTGCTCACTCCACTAAAAAGAAACTTCTTTTGGCAATAGTTGATGAAGAATCTGACATCACTTATTATGAAGTTTCTTGGATTAAACCCTAATGAGTTAAAAATTAAAAAATGCAGCAAGATACTTCAAAAATAAAAGAAAAAATAATTAATTTTTTAAAAGTCAATGGTCCAAGTCTTCCAGTTCATATTGCTAAAGAAATTGGAATGAACACCTTATTTGCTTCTGCTTTTCTTTCAGAGTTAATGTCAGATAAAAAAATCAAAACAAGCTACATGAATGTTGGAAGTTCAAAAATTTACCTTCTTCCAGGACAAGAACAAAAATTAGAAAATTTTTCTCATCATTTAAAAAGCAAAGAAAAAGATGCTTTTCTAATTCTCAAAGAAAAAAAATTTTTAAAAGATTCTGAAATTCAGCCAGCTATTCGTGTTGCTTTAAGAAAAATCAAGGATTTTGCAATACCTTATGAAACTCATGAAGGGATTATTTGGAAATATTTTTCTGTATCAGATGAAGAATTTAAAGATTATCTAGATTCAAAGCTTCAGAAACCAATCCAAGAACAAAAAGCTGAAAAATCCTCTAAAGAAACTTTCGAAAAACCAAAAGCAAAAAAAACCAAATCCAGTAAAAAATCCAGTAAAAAAGATGAAAAATTCTTCAACAAAGTAAAAGAATTTCTAGAAAAAAAACAATTTGCAATTACAGGAATAGAAGGATTCAATAAAAGTGAACTCATTCTTAAAATTAAAAAAAATCAAGAAGAATTTCTTCTTATTGCATTCAATAAAAAAAGAATCCTTGAAAAAGATATAATAAAAGCAGGAGAAAAAGCCGAAGAATATCAATTAAAATACTATGTTTTAAGCTTAGGAGAGCCTTTGAAAAAAATAAAAAAATTCATAAATGCAGTCAAAAATCTTTCTGAGGTTCAAAAGATAGAATAAAATATTTATTATGTTTAAAAGATTTGAAAACTTTTAAAAACCTTCAAAAAGACATTCATACATGGGAAAAATAAAAACTAAGCTGATAAAAAGAACTGCGAAAGAACTTTTAAAACAAGATATAGCATTTAGTGAAAGCTTTGAAAAAAATAAAAAACTTCTAGGAAAAGAAATGCCTAGTAAAAAAATAAGAAACCAAGTAGCAGGATATATTGCAAGAGTTAAAAAAAGAGAAAAAGAAAAAAAGCAAAAACTAGAAGAATCTCTTAAAAATATTAAAAAATAATTCTATAACAAGTAAAACTTTTAAATGTCTTCTTTTTAGTATTTTTGTCTCTGTAGCTCAGGGTTTAGAGCGCTGCTCTCATGAGGCAGAGGTCAGGGGTTAAAATCCCCTCAGAGACATAATTAAGAATCACATTTCTCTTTCAGAATCCTTTAAATCATGAAGACTTAATATCTTTCCATCTTTTTCTCTTCTAGGAATAATATGAAAATGAACATGATGAACAGCTTGCCCTGCACTAGAAAAATTATTACTCACAACATTAAATCCTTCTGCTTTATATTTATCAAGGAGAATAACACTTGTTTTTTTTAAGCAATCCAAAAGCTCTGCTCCAAGAGTATTAGACAAATCCAATAAGGTTTTGAAATGTTTTTTTGGAATAACTAGACTATGTCCTTCAACAACAGGATTAGCGTCTGGAAAAGAAAGAAAATTATCATTTTCATAAATTTTTTCAACAGGAATCTCTCCTCTTGCTATCTTGCAAAAAACACATTCCTTATTGTTCATAAAAGTTACTACTAACTATTTATTTAAAAATATAACTAAAAAATAAAACAAATTAAATTTTATCTCTTTTTCTTTTTTCTAACTGTCTTTTTCTTAGCTTTTTTCTTAACTGGTTTTTTCTTTGTAGCTCTTTTAACAGCTTTTCTTTTGACAACTTTTTTCTTAACGGATTTTTTAACTTTTCTTACTGCTTTTTTTGCTTTCTTCTTGACAGTTTTTTTCTTTGCAACTTTTTTAGTGGATTTTTTCTTTGAAGTTTTTTTCTTTTTTACTGGCATTTTAAAACCTCTTTTTTAAATTCAAAATTTAATTAAATTTATTAAGAATATATTATTTAAAAAACCTTCTAAAATTTTTAAAAATTTTAACAATATTAAATTTTTTTCCCAGCTTTTTCAAAAGAAATTTCTTGGTTAATTAGCTTTCTTAAAATTTCTTTTAGTTCTGAAATCTTAACTCTTATTTGCTTTGTAGAATCTCTTTCTCTGATTGTAACATCGTTATTTTTAATTGAATCTCCGTCGATAGTTATGCAGAAAGGAGTTCCTATCTCATCATTTCTAGCGTATCTTCTTCCAATACTTCCTGCTTTATCATAAACAACATTCCATTCTTTTTTTAGTTCCTTAAAAACCTTTTCAGCAAGTTCTTCAAATTCTGGTTTTTTAACAATAGGAAAAACAGCAGCTTTTATTGGTGCGATTTTTGGATGAAGCCTTAAAACAACATCTCCTTTTTCATTTTTTGAATAACTATCAAATAAAAACACTAAAAAGGTCCTCTCAACCCCTAAACTCGGCTCGCAAATAACTTCTGGAAGAATTTTTTGTTTTGTTTTTTCATCAAAAATTCTTAAATCCTTTTTTGAAAATTTTTCATGCTGGCTTAAATCATAATTACTTCTGTCTGCAATTCCTTCTAGTTCCTTCCATCCAAAAGGGAATTTATATTCCAAATCCCAGCAATCACTGGAATAATGAGCTAATTCATCTTTTTTATGCTGTCTTATTCTAAAATTATCTGGATTAACTCCTAAATTCTTAAACCATAAAAATTCAATTGCAAGCCAATAAGCATGCCAATCTTTTTTAAAGATCCCTTTATCCAATGCATCTTTAAATTTCATTTTCACAGGCTTTTGATTTTTTTCCTGCATCTCTGCAGAATAAACAAGAATTTCTTCATCTGGAATTTCATACGGACATTTTTGTTTTGGAGCAATAAAGTATTCAATTTCCATTTGTTCAAATTCCCTGCTTCTGAATAAAAAATCTCTTGGAGCAATTTCATTTCTAAAAGCTTTTCCTACTTGAGCTATACCAAAAGGAAGTTTTCCTCGGCAGTTTTCAAAAACCGACTTAAAATTAATAAAAATTAACTGAGCAGTTTCTGGCCTCAAATAAGCGGTTTCATCTTCTCCTACAGTAGTCTTAAACATTAACATAAATTCCTTGGCATTTTCAAAATCATATTCTCCATTGCAATGAGGACACTTAACTTTTCCAATCTCTGATTTATCCACTTTTCCAGGTTTTTTGCATTTTTTGCAGACAACAAAAACATCACTGAAATTATCAACATGCCCTGATGCTTTCCACACTTTAGGATGAGTTATTATGCTTCCATCAATTCCTTGAATATCTTGTCTTGAAAAAACATGATATCTCCACCATTCTTTTTTAATGTTGTTTTTTAATTCTACTCCTAAATTTCCAAAATCCCAAAATCCAGAAAATCCTCCATAAATCTCAGCAGATTGATAAACAAAACCTTTTCTTTTGCAGAAAGAAGCAATGTCTTCTACAGAAATTTTCACTTGCTTAAAATTTAATTCTTTAGGTTTTGAGGTTTTATCATTGGTTCTATTATTGTCCTTTTTATTTTCAGAATCAATTTTATTAGAATTCAAATTCTTAGATAAAAGTGTTTGGTTTTTTTTCATGTTTCCTATAATCTCTTTTGCTTTTCTTTCTGCTTCATTCCTTGTTTTTCCTAGATAAGCTAAACACTTAGAAACAACCTTGCCATTTTTTCTAATACTCTGTCTAAGGTAATAATAATCCTTTCCATTAATCTTTTTTTTAACAATAAAAACCATATTCAGTTTTAACCACTACATTTTATAAATTTTTATATGAAAAATAAGTAATAACACAATTCAATCAAAAATTTTATAAATTTCAATACACACATAATAAGTATAATTTATATCAATCAAAAAGTTTATAAATTTCAAATACATACATAATAAGTATAATTTATATCAATCAAAAAGTCAATCAAAAAGTTTATAAATTTCAAATACATACATAATAAGTATAAGCTAATTATTTCTTTTTATTTTTAAATTACATTTATAATAGGTAAATTTATAAAGAAAAATACATATATAATGAGTAATGAGAAGGGCTCTGTTAGCAAAGCGTAAGCTACATTTACTTGAAAGATTAAGAATCTGTGAAAAAAGAAAAAAAGAACTTGTTAAATATCTTGAAAATTTAAAAAAACTTTACAATTCAGGAAGAATTTCTTATTCTAAATATGTAGAAATAATTCATAAAAAAACAAATAACAGAACAATTGAAGAATGGATACACTTTTATCATCAAGAAATCTCAAAAATTAAAAAAGAAATCTCCAAATATAAAAAACAAACCATACTAGTTATTTCATGCATTCTGTTAATAGGGCTTTTTCTTATATATAATGCAATTAATCTTTCAGAATTAAAGATTAGCGGATTAGTTTTTCAAGAAAATGAAAATCTTCTTTTAAAAGAATTCTCTAAAAACCTTGATTTAAAATTTGATTCTTCATCAAATTATAGTTTAGAAATCTCTGAAAAAGGAAAATTAGTTTCAATAACAATTTCAGGAGAAATTAAAGGAAATGGCTCTGTAAATGTTTATTTTGAAAATTTTCAGATTTTAAATAGTTCAGATATAAAATCTAAAACATTTAAAGTTTCTCGTATTACTGGACTTGCTGTTGACGAAAATTCAAATGAAAGTTCAGAGAAATCAGATGAAAATTCAAAAAATTTAGATTCAAATTCAAACACTGACCAGAGTCCTGAATCTGATTCTGTTAACGCAGACTCAGACACTGATTCTGAAACAATTGAAAAAAGCCCTTCTCAAAATTCTGAAGACTCGAAGCCAAGTTCAGAAAATCAGGACTCTGGTGAATCTAATAATGACTCTACTAACCTTCTTCCTAAAGAAGATTCAGAAAACTTAGAAAATGAAACTAATAAAACTGAATTCAATGAATTAAATTCTAATTTAACAGAATCTGATTTTACTAATGAATCCCTTAATACTGCTTTAGATACTTTAAATACTTCTGCAAATATTTCTTTTTCAAAAAACATCTCTAATAACTCAATTCAAAATCAAACTCAAAATCAAAGCTTTGAATCTAAAGAGCCTGAAGAATCTCCAAACATAAAAAACAAAACCTTGTTTTTAAAATTCAACAAGCATTGCAAAGATACCTGTAATTTGGATTTTAACTTAACAAAAAACATTTACAATTTAAAAATAGAAATTTCAAATGATTCAATTCTTTATTTAGATAAAATAACCTATAAAATACTATCTGAATCAAATCAATCTTTAACTGAAATTGAAAATAAAACTGAAATTATAAACGCCAGTGGAAATGTTAGTGTTATTGTTGAAAAACCAAAAATTGTTCTAGGAAAACCAGTTAAATGGAAAAAGACAATAAAACTTCAATCTCCTGGAAAAGTAAAAATTATTATTCCAAAATCAGCAGAAAACATAACAGCCTATAAAATTGAAGAAAACAAAAAACAAAAAAAAGAAATTCAATCAATAAACATCCAAAATAAAATACTTCAAAAAGATAATAAAATAAAAGAAAAAACATCTTTTAAAATAACAGGAAACATAATCATCTCTCAAGCAAACACTTACAATTCACTTAAATCATTCAAAATAATTAATTTTATTAAAAGAATTTTTTCTTCTTTAACATCATCAATAACAGGAAAAGCTGTTCAAGATACTGACTTTTCTCAAAATGAATTAAATGAACCTGCTGAATTTTTAGAAGTTACAATAGAAGATAATGCAACAGAATATGAAATTGAATACTATACTCCTGCACCAAAAGCTTTTGAAGAAAATACTTCTCTAGGAAAAAAAATAATTATTTCTGGACCTGATGGAATTTCTTACACAGATATACTTGCTTATACATACCTTCCAAAAGAAGCTCCTTCAGAAAAAATTAAACTTTATCATCTTGTCAATGAAATAAAACAAGAAGTTGAAATTCAAAAATATGATTTAAATAACAATGGATTAATAGATTATATTGAATGGAATGTTCCTCATTTAAGCAATCAAACTTATGAATTAATAATTGAAATTTCTAAAGCAGAGCATCTTGATGAAAATAAAAATTTCATTTCAGACATTTACAATGAAACTTATAAATTAGATGGTATTTGGAGTGAGTCTATTAATTCTAATGAATATGTAAGAGTTACATTCACCAAAAATCTTACCTCAAAAAATGATATAACAATCTTTCCAGAAATTTTATCTGGAAATCCAACAATTGAAGTTTATGAATTCAATCAAACAGAAATAATTGCTGAATTCTCTGCTTTAAAAAGCAATGAATACAATAAGGTCTATCTTGAAAATCTAACTTCCCCACAAGATACCTTTGAATTAAAGATAATTAACGGAAGTTTAAAAATTGACCATATTATAGACCCTGAAGACACAACCCCTCCAACTTATTCTGATAATTCAACAAATTCAACGCAAGCTGGAACAAAAATCCAGCATAAATTAAAATGGACTGATGATACAGGATTAAGCGGTTTTATTTTTAGTTTTCACAATGGAGCTAATACAACAACCTGTGTTGGAAATTTAAATTGTTCAGGATTAAATTCATCAAACTGCCAAGCATGTTCTCAATGTTCTTACACAGCAGAGAGTTGCAGCGGAACACCTAATTCTTGTGATTCATATTCAAGCCAAAGCGATTGTGAGCTTTGCGGATGCACTTGGTCTAGCGGAGGAGGTTATAACACATATACTCCAGATGACAACGATTTTGTCTGCACATTAAGAGCATCTGGAGGAGATTACTCTAAAATGAATGATTGGAGAAGTGCAATTGCATGCAACTTAACAGACCCAAATACCAAAATATTTACTGTTTCGGACAAAGGAAATTATGATTCGAGTGATGATGGAAAATCTGTTACCTTTTCTGGAGGGGGAACAGGAACTTTAAAACATATTAGCGCATTTAACAAAGCTTTAATCGTAGATTGTTCTGGAACAATAAATACTGGAACTGTAACAATAAGCGGTTCAGGACACACATTTACAATTTCAGACACAGGACAACAAGTAGGAGATGTTGTTTTGAGTTGTTATAATGATTGGGCAAACGGTTATGACCCGGGTGTTTATCACATAGATATTAAAGATTTTGTAACAGACAGCAATCACAGAGTAGTAATATGGACAAATGCGAGTGCATCTGGAACTCAAGGTCCGAATAGGCATAATGGAACTGCAGAAAGCGGTTTTTTCATTAATGACACGGGAAGTAGTTATGTTATGATTTTCAGAATATCGCATGTTCTCGTAGAAGGAATAGAAATTCAGCAACCTTCAAAACCCTCTAGTGGAGTCTTGTATATGACAAGTAGTAGTTTGAATAATACATTTAGGAATTTATTAATACATAATGTTGGCGGAATTGCTTACAACGGCCACGGAGCATCGACAATAGAAAATTCTATAATCTATGACTTTGGAAGCTCTGGATACTCTGTTGTAAGGTTTCATAATGTTAGAAGTTGCAGTATTCTAGCAATGGGTAGTGGTAGTTTTGATAATCAAATCATAGTTCGAGATGCAGAATGTTATAATGTTCTTGTCTATAACAATAATTCTGGGAATGGTTATGATGATTATTATGGTTGTACAGGAGACTACAATATTGGTTCTGACGATTCTGCTCCTGGAAGCCACTCACAGCATAACAAAGCATTAAGCGATATAGATTTTGTTTCTACGGCACCTGGAAGCGAGGATTTGCATATTCAATCCACTTCATGTGCAAAGGATGCTGGCACAGATTTGTCGTCTTATTTCACAGATGACATAGATGCATGCACAAGGTCAGGAACTTGGGATATAGGAGCAGACGAATATGATTGTACTGGCGGAGGCGGTTCATGTTCAGGAACTCCATATTCTTGTTCTGTAGGTACTTGCAATGCTACTTGCGGTTGTTCTTATACTCCAGAATCTTGTTCAAATTCAGGTTCTTGTTCTGGATGCGGAACACAAGAAAATTGCAATAACTGTTCAGAAGCAGGATGTAGCTGGGAAACAGTGGAATTCGTTAATGACACTTGGACTCCATTCCCAAACGGAGGAACTGAAGATTGGTCAAATGTCACAAAATTAGTAAACTCAACAGTAGGTGTAACAATAAAATGGAGAGTATATGCTAATGACACCTCTAACAATTGGAACTCAAGTCCAATCTATAGTTATGTAACAACTGCTGCTGACACTACCCCTCCAAACATCTACTTAGAATCTCCAGATAATAACACAGAAAATACAACCTCTT
>CAYLHY010000024.1:0-9892 GCA_964383885.1 Candidatus Woesearchaeota archaeon | reverse complement strand
GAAGTTGCTTCTCAGATAAAATCCCTAACAATGAAAAATCAGGAAAATGAGGAATTGAAAAATAAAATCTCAAGCATGGAAATGTGTCCGACCTGCCTTCAAGATGTAGGTCCTGTTCATAAAAGCAATGTTTCAAATAAATTAGAAGCAGATATTGTAGAAAACGTAAAAATAATTAAAAATCTGATTTTGGAACAAAGAAAACTTGAAGAAAATTTACATAAAATTGATTTTGAATTATCAAAAATACAGAATAAAATCCAAGAATTAAAAATTCTAAGGGTTAAATTGCAGAATCTTCAGGAAAAGAAACTGCAGATTCTTGAACTTGAAAAAAACAATCAGCAATATCAAAAAGACATAGAACTTTTAAATCAGCATCTTAATCTTCTTAAAAATTCTGTCTTTGAATTAATGAAGTTTGATAATATCTTTAATAAAAAAACAGAAGAATTTGAATCTGCTTTAAAAGAAGAAAGAGCAGCTGAGATAAAAATAGCTGAATTAAAAAAAGAAATTGAGGTTTTTATAAAACAAATAGAAGAATTAAAAAATAAAATCAAAAAAACAGAGGAAATTAAAAAACAATTAATTCATATTTCAGAATTAGAATCCTGGTTAAGCAAAAATTTCATTTCATTAATTTCTAATATAGAGCAAAATGTTATGACAAAACTGAAAAAAGAGTTTTCTCAGCTTTTTTCTGAATGGTTTGCAATGCTTGTATCAGACTCATTTATTGTGAGATTAGATGACAAATTCACTCCGATTATAGAATTTCAGGATTATGAAATAGATTATAATTATCTTTCAGGAGGAGAAAGAACTGCTGTTGCTCTTGCATACAGATTAGCTTTGAATCAGGTTATTAATTCTTTATTAAGCAAGATAAAAACCCGTGATTTAGTTATATTAGATGAGCCTACAGACGGCTTTAGTGAACAGCAATTAGATAAAATGAGAGATGTTTTAGAAGAATTAAATGTAGGACAATTGATTATTGTAAGCCATGAACAAAAAATAGAAGGCTTTGTTGAGAATGTTATAAGATTCAAAAAAATAAATGGAGTGAGCAGGAAAGAATTATAAAAAATTAAAATTATAAATCTCAATTCATAATGAAATGAATTTTGAAAAAATCTATAATAATGGATTAAAAAAAGGAAATATAGGCTCTTTTTGGGAAGGGAACATCTATGAACATGTAAAGGATCTTCTTGATTTTTTAGAAAAAAATCATCCAGAAGAAAGAAACAGAGACAGCATCAAAAATTTGCTTTTTAAATTCTCAGATGAAATCAATCAAAAAATTATTGGAAACTATATTAACCAAGGAAAAGTTTTAGATGTTGGATGCGGAATATGTGTGTTGTATGAACATCTTTATGAAAAAGATCAATATTTTGGAATTGACAGATTCGAAGAGTGGTTTGAATTTAAACCAAGAGATTTAAGCAGAGAAAGATTATTAAAATTAGATCTGAGAAAGTTAGAAAAATTAAGTGAAAGTAATTTTCCCAGAGAGTATAGTCATATTGTAGATTGCTTGTCAACTGGTAGACATTTATTAGGATTAAGGGATTTTGATTTTTTGAAATTTTTTAAAAAAATAGACAGGATTCTTTCAAAAGGAGGAAGATATTACTTTGTTGATAAATATCTTACAATCAACAGAAAAGACATCCAAAAAATAACTGAATCAGAATATTTGTCAGAAGAAAGAGAGATTGAAGTAAATTGCGGAAAAAAACCCCTAACTTACTTTCTTTTAGTGTTTGAAAAAAGAAAATATTCCTTTTTTCTCTAAATTTTCTCACACCATTCACAGGTTTTCTGAGGACACTCTCCATTAAGTAATTTCAGTGCTTTCTTCCATGTTTCTTCTGCTTTAGAAACATCAATTTTCATTTTTACTAATTCAGTATCAAATATCACCTCTCCTGTTGGCATTACTTCTTTAGGAACATAGAATAATAAAAAAGCATAATCTTCTGTTCTATAGTTGTTTTTCCTTAAAAGATAATTATAAATATCTAATTGCAATTGATAGATTTTTGGAGTGTCTTTTTTAATAGCATAACCTCTTGTTTTATAATCAATAACTACAATAGTTCCTTTTGCAGTTAAAACAAGCAAGTAATCTACTGCTCCTCTTAAAACATTTCCTTTTTCATCTTTCCAGAATATGCCTTTTCTATTGTTCTGCCATTGGGCGAGTTTTTCAAAATCATCAAATAACTTCAATCCAATACAATCTGTTCCTTTACATAATTCAGGAGGAAGTTTTCCTTTTCTTGCAAAAGACTCAAAATGCTTTTTAAGGATTCTATCCATTCCAGCAGGCAGGCTTGGAAAAATTCCTTGAGGCCTTTTCCACACTTTATGCTGAGTAAGCCAAAAACATCTCGGGCATTCCTGCATTAATTTCAATGAAGAAGCAGAAAGTCTAAATACAGGATCATTTTCAAGATTAGATTTTGGATTTTTCTGCATTTTAGTTTTTTAATCTGTTAATTATCCATCCAAAAGCAACAATCAATAAAATCAATGGAAGCCAAGGAATATCAACATTAGGAATTAAACCTAAATCTGTTAAAAGCCATATAAGTGCAAACACAAAAACAATCACTGCAAATGTTGGAAATCTTCTCATTTTATGCAATTGATTAAATGCCTTTTAATTTTTAAATTTTTCAGTTTCTGATTCTAAAAGCATATATCCAATTACAGCATTATCAATTGTTTTTGGGATGTTTCTATTCCATTCTTTATCAATATATTTTTTGAAATCATGCTCTCTTGAGAAAGCATGAAATATTTCGAATAATTCATTAAAGACTTTTATTTGTTTTTCATTATTTTTGTCTGAATTATCATCAGTATCTAGCAGAGTAGTATTATAAAAAAAATTCAAAGTGTATTTTCTGTCAATTGGAACTATTAATTCTGGAAGCAAAAAATGCATTGTTTTTGAAAAAGTAACAAGTTTTGATTTAATCTTTTTATTTTTTGTTTTTCCAACTAAATCCAAGTCCTTGAATAATATGTTAATATTTCTTAAGACATGCCTTAAATCAGATTCATCTAATTCTTCTATTTTATATCCTCTTAAGGAATTTATTCTTGGTTTATTGTTTCTTATTGTGTTTTTAAATTCATCAAATTCATTTAGTCTTGCTCCTCTTCCATTCATATTCCATGCAATTAAAGTAGTATAAATTAATTTCAAACATTCTTCTGAAAAAAGATAATTAACATCCTCATTAGAATCTGTTTTATCCAGCAATAGATTATACAAGTATTGTCCAGGATCAAAAGGTCTGTAAAAGCCTTTAGTTTTACTTAATGCTTTTTCAAGCATTTCTCTTTTTGATAGTTCTCTAAACCTTTCAATTTTAAGTTTCATTTTATTTTTTAGATTTAACAGTTTTTAAGTATTAGTGTAATAATGTACCGTTTAAGTTAAGGAATTTAATAACGAATGTTCAGAAGATGTTGTTTTTAATATATATGATTGGACGGAGTCTGCAAGGTACGAGCCATAAAATGCCTATTCAACGCCCTAAGCGAAGCGAAAGTGCAACGTGGTCGGAGTGAAACGAAGTGAAGTGGAGAAGTCGTGGGCGTGGGCGAAGTTATGTTGTATCTTATAAGTAGTTATAATCGAAAGGTTTAAATTATATTTTGATTACATTTAATTATGAAACCATCAGAAACGAAAGATTTGTATGCAAGATTGGGTATAAATAGTAGCGCCTCTGAAGAAGAAATTAAAAATGCATACAAACAAATGGCTCTTAGATATCATCCAGATAGAAATCCAAATAACAGAAAAGAAGCAACACGTGAATTTATTGCGGTCTCTGAGGCTTTTGAAGTTCTTTCTGATCCTGTAAAAAGAGCCCGATATGATTCAAGAAGAAAATTTGAAACCGAGATATCAGTAGAAAATTTTGGTGGAATATTTGAATATTTTAATGAAATGTTCAAAAAAAAATTTGAAGAAGGAACTGATATTTTACCTAATGGTACAATAGTCAAAAGAGAAAAAATTATGACACCTTATGGAATAGCTGTAGGAATTAGTGTAGTTAAAAAAGAGTCTTTTGTTTATTCAGATGAGGGAAAGGTAAAAATAGAAAATAATTCCCAAGTTCCTGAAGAAAATACTGTAAAAGAATCTAAAAAAAGTGGTTTAGAAAAATTAATAGAAAAAAGTTTCTTAAGCCCGAAGCCCACGATTGCGTTGAACATATGCCGTTAAAAGAAGTTTTGTGAAGCCAAAAATTTGGACGGAGCAACCTGCAAGGCAGAGTCTCTTCATGTTTAATTTAAGATGAAAAAATTATTCTAATAAATTTCAAAACTGATTTTGACTATCTGTCACGAAGTGTTCCAATTTATAATTAAAAGAACGATGAGCATAGGCGTAAGCCAGGAATAGGCTCAGAACATCTCTCTGAGATTCTGGCTAAATTCCTGACAACTTAAAATCGTAAGCCAGGAATAGGCCGCCTTTTGTTGTTTGTTGCATAGCATGATTTTACCCAGTGTATGCAAACCAAACATGTTAACATTCAACTAAGCGTCCCGAAGACTTGCACCAGCCAAGATGCTCGTTTCATCAAATCTTGCTTCTCAAAGTTCCCCTCAGGGTTCATTACTCAAAGCAAGCTGTGGCGTTTCTGTAGCAGAGCTTCGCATCACTGCGACAATCCTTTCGGAAAGTGGCTTTTTTATGGTGGGCGGACCTTCCTCAGAATCCAGAAACCATTCAATAGTTTCTCGGCAATTAAATGCCAGGATTCCGAAGGTTAACTACCTGACTTACAAAAATTTTATTCATGTAAAGTTTTTAAGCTTTACTATCTATATTTTTTTAATGAAAAAAGATTTTATAAGCTTTCATACAAAAACACAAAGAGAGGTGTTGAAATTACTGAATACTTCTGAAAAAGGACTTTCTAGTGAAGAAGCTGAAAAAAGACTCAGGGAATTTGGAAAAAATGAAATTAAAAAAACTCACAAATTAAGACCTGTAAAAATTTTCTTAGAACAATTTAAATCTTTTTTGATTTACATTTTAATTCTTGCAATTATCATATCAGCATTAATAGGAAATCTTACAGATGTCATAGTTATTTCAGCTATAGTCATTATTAATGCATCTATTGGTTTTTTTCAGCAATATAAAGCAGAAAAAGCAATTAGTAAATTAAAGAAGTTTTTTATTCCTAAATCTATTGTAATCAGAGACAATAAACACATAGTAATTCCTTCTTCTGAAATTGTTCCTGGAGATATTCTTGTTTTAAATGTAGGAGACAGAATTAATGCAGATTGCAGAATTCTTGAACAAAGAAATCTTCAAGTTAATGAAGCTGCTCTTACAGGAGAGAGTCTTCCTGTTGTTAAAACCTCTAAAGTCTTATCAGAAAAAACAAGTCTTTTTGAGAGAACAAATATGCTTTATATGGGAACAGAAGTTGTTGCTGGTTCAGGAAAAGGAATTGTTGTTGCAACAGGAATGAATACTGAATTTGGAAAAATAGCCTTTGAACTTCAAGAGATTCAATTTCAAAAAACACCTATGCAAAAAAGATTAGATGTTTTTTCTAAGCAATTAGGATTAATTATTTTAGGAATGGTTTTAGTTGTAATGCTTCTTGGTTTTTTAGAGAGATTTGACAAAGTGGAAATGTTTCTTACAGCAGTAGCTCTTGCAGTAGGTTCAATTCCAGAAGGACTTCCAGCTGTTCTTGCTATATCTTTTGCAATTTCTTCTTTAGCTCTGTCAAAACAAAATGTCATTATAAGAAAGCTTCCAGCTGTTGAAAGTTTAGGAAGTGTTACTGTTATTTGTTCAGATAAAACAGGAACAATAACAGAAGAAAAAATGTTTGTTAAAGAGATTTTTTCTAATAATAAGACATATGAGAAAAAAGAAAAAAATATTTTTTTAAAAAATAAAAAAATTGACATAAAAAAGAATAAAGAACTTTCTCTGCTGATAAAAACAAGTCTTCTCTGCAATAATGCCAGATATGAAAAACTAGAATCAGGAGATTATTCTTTTATTGGTGACCCTACTGAAGAATCCTTTATTAGAATGGCTCTTGATTTAGGAATAAGCAAGAAAGAACTTACAGAAAGAGAACCAAGAATTAAAGAATTTGAATTCGATTCTCAAAGAAAAATGATGTCTATTTTAAGAAATATTGGAAGGAGTAAAGTATTGTATTCAAAAGGAGCATCTGAAAAAATTCTTAATAAATGTTCTTTTGAGATTGTAAATAATCAAATTAAAAGACTCACTCCTAAAAGAAAAAAAATTCTTCTTGAAGAATCATTTAAAATGGAGAAAAAAGCTTTAAGAGTTTTAGCATTTGCCTACAAAAATTTTGCAAAAAAAGAGAGAGTTGAGGAAAAAGGATTAATCTTTTTAGGATTTATTGGAATTATAGATCCTCCTCGTGCAGAGGTGAAAAAAGCAATTAAACAATGTATGGAAGCAGGAATAAAAGTTAAGATGATTACAGGAGATAGTGTATTAACAGCAAAAGCTATAGCTAATCAGATAGGATTAAAAGGAAAGATAATAACTGGAGATGAACTTGATAGAGTATCTGAACAAGAATTATCTAAAAAAATTAATGATATTGTAATCTTTGCCAGAACAACACCTCAACAAAAATTAAAGATTACAAAAATTCTGCAATCAAGAGGAGAAACTGTGGCTATAACAGGAGACGGCATAAATGATATTTTAGCATTGAAAGCAGCAGATATTGGCATTGCAATGGGAAAAAGAGGAACAGATGTTGCAAGAGACACAGCAGATATAATTCTCGCAGATGATAATTTTGCATCTATAGTTCTAGGAGTAAAAGAAGGAAGAAGAACTTATGATAATGTTAAAAAATTTATAAAATACATGTTATCAATTAATTTTGATTCTATGCTGTTAATTGCTGTAACTCTGTTTATGGGGTTGCCTCTTCCATTGATTCCTATTCAGATTTTATGGATGAATCTTATAACAGATTCTTTTCCAGCTTTAACAATGGTTTTTGAAAAATCAGAAAAAGTAATGCAAACTCCTCCTCGTAGAGAAAAAAGCATACTCTCTAAAATATGGAAATTTATTCTAGTTGGAGGATTACTGAATTTTACAGCGTGTTTTATAGTTTATTTAATTGCAATGAATAATGGACTTGCAATAGAAAAAATCAGAGCAATGGTTCTTACAACAGGAATATTATTTGAACTGTTTTTTATTTATACGTGCAGAAGCTCTAAGCCTCTCACAGAAATCGGGATTTTCTCAAATAAATGGTTGAATTATGCGATTATTTTTTCATTATTCATGCAATTTGTTCTTCTTTACACAGGACTTTCTGGGATTTTTAGAGTTAGTCCTTTATCATTAAAAGAATGGATTTTTATCCTGCCTTTTGCAGTATCAGGATTAATAATTTTTGAAATAAGTAAATATATTAAGCATAAAAAACAATAAATATAATAAAAAAGAGATAAAATGACTGATTTATTTTTATGGATAGGGGTATTTGTAATTAGTTTAGCAGTTTTAGTGAAATCTTCTGATTACTTTACTGGTTCTGCAGAAAAAATAGGCTTATGGTTAGGAATACCTACTTTTTTTATTGGAGTCTCAATAGTAGCAATTGGTACTTCATTGCCTGAATTAATTTCTTCAATAATTGCAGTTTTAGATAATTCATCTGAAATAGTTATTGGAAATGTTTTAGGAAGTAATATTGCTAATATTTTTTTAATTTTAGGAGCAGCAGGAATAATTGCAAAAAAGCAATTGGAATTGTCAAGAAATCTTTTGCATGTTGATTTACCTTTTCTTGTTGGAACTAGTTTTTTGCTAGCAATAACAATTTGGGACGGCATATTTACAATGTTTGAAGGAATTTTTCTTTTAGTTGTTTTATTAATTTACTCTATTTATTTAGTTAAATCAAGAGAGAAACCAGAAAAAGAAGTTAGAAAGCAGTTAAGAGGAATTAAAGGAGAATTAGTAAATCATAATGTAGAAGAAAAAAAGAAAATTTCATTAATAGTATGGATTATTCTTTTAGCTAGTGTAATAGGGGTTTATTTAGGAGCTAAATTCACAGTAGAATCAGTTATTAATCTTGCAAAAATACTTAATATTGGGGCAGAGGTTATAGCTGCAAGTGCAGTTGCATTAGGAACATCTCTTCCTGAATTAGCAGTTACTATATCAGCAACTAGAAGAAATAAACCAGAAATTGCAGTTGGAAATATTTTAGGAAGCAATATATTTAATATATTAGCAGTAATGGGTATTTCTTCGTTATTCGGAGTTTTAACAATTCCTAAATCAATGATTGTTTTTTCTCTTCCTATTATGATAATAGCTACTTTAATGTTTTTCTTTATAACCCAAAATAAAGAGATAACTAGATGGGAAGGAGGAATGCTTTTAGCATTTTATGTATTGTTTATAGTGAAATTGTTTAATTTTTTCTAGATTAAAAGAAGCAGAGGCGCCTTTTAATGAGGCGCCTAAGGGTTTTGAGGTTTGAGACTTTGAGGTTTTGAGGTTAAAAGCATTATTTTCTGTTTATCTTTCTGTTTTATTTTAATATAATATAAAAAAAGTTCTTTATAAATAAAAAGAATGAAAAATATATACAAATAATATATTTTTTTGTTACATATATCCTTAAATAAGAAAAAAATCCCTGAATTTTATGCTAAATTTAATAATCCAAGAAGCAATTCAGAAAGCAGTTGAAAATAAAGAAGTTATAAAATTGATATATGCATTTATAATTATTTTAATTTGCATAATTATTGCAAAAAAATCAAATAAAATCTTTAAGATAAGTTCATATAAAGGAGCTAAATATTTTAGAAATGCTTTTATTTTTTATGGATTAGCTTTTTTTTCAAGATACTTTTTAATGTTTGTTTTTTCTAGATTAGATTTAAGACTATTTTACTTGATTTCAAATTATTTTTTTGAATTTTTTTTAATAATAGCTGGATTTCTTTTATTATACAGCTTATCTTGGAAAAAAATTGAAAACAACAAAGAGATATTAAATCTTAAAATTTTAATTTTTTATTCAATGGCTTTATTGTTGGTTGTTACAGATTACTTATGGAGAACTTATTTTCTTCTTTTCACGTCTCAAATAATAATTTTTTCTTTTATTTTTGCAATAAGCTTCATTAATTATATAGAAAAAGGAAAAAATAGAAAATTTTTAAGAATTTATTGTTTTTCAATGCTTCTAGCATTAATAGCTTGGATTTTAAATGCTCTTGCAGGATTATTGTTTAATTGGAATGTATTTGTAATGATACTTATTTATTCTCTAAATATATGTGTGTTTTTAGTTTTTTTATTTGGGGTAATAAATTCTAAAAATTAAAATGTCAAAGAAAAGAGAAAGACTGGAAATTATTAAGGACATACTTGATGCAATCAGGAAAAAAAGAAAAATAAAACCAACTAGACTTCTTTATGCCTCTAATCTTTCTCCTCAAATGTTTAAAGTTTATGTAAATGAACTTATTGAAAAAGAGTTCATTAAGGTAGAGATTAATAAAGGAAAAAAAGAATTTACTCTTACAAAAAAAGGTTTTGATTTCTTGCAGGAATATCATGTAATTGAAAATTTTATTGAGAATTTTGGTTTGTAAGGTTTTGGTTTGTGGATTATAAATAAGCCGTAAGACAAAAGAACAAATTAAGTAGCAGAATCTTCCACTAGTTTAAATGACATACAAGTGAGGCTTTTAGTAGCTCTATGCTGAATCCGTCGCCTTTGCAGGCTTCGAACTTACACAAGAGCTCTATCAACGTCATCTTCTATGACGGCCTTAGTTG
>CAYLHY010000023.1:0-9987 GCA_964383885.1 Candidatus Woesearchaeota archaeon | reverse complement strand
TCAAACACTTCTTATTCACAAGAAGATTTAATTATTGCAAGAAGCCATTATCAAAGACTTAATGGAGAGGATTTATCAAGGCCTGCTGGGAATGAAGATTGTTTTTTTACAGATGCTCATGATTGGGATAGAAGTGTTTCAGGTTATTGGAATGAATAATTAAAAGAACAATTAAAATTTTTTAATATTTTTCAATAGGGTACCAATAACCAGTTGAAACTTCTGATGTAACTTGAGCGCAATAAAACCATTGAGAGCCATTATAAGTTACATCGCCTGTTTCACCACTAGATGTCCAAGGATTATTGCAGATTTCAGCAAAAGTCTCCTTACATTCTTTTAGGTCAGGATCCCATCTCCATCCAATCTTACAACATCCCCCGCCGTCTGCATTTGATGTTGTTAATTGTCCTGTCTCATTTATTATAGGCGTCCATGCACAATCAGAATATTTCCAGCATTCATTCTTTGTTGTGAATTTACTGCATGGAACTTCACTTGAACAGCATATTTGTATTGGATAATTGCTGTTGTCGCATGTTTCTAAGTGAGCATTTGTCCAGTCACTTAATCTTACAATGCATTTTTCATTTTTCTTAAAGCAATCTTCTGAAGAATCTGTAGCTCTGCATTTTAAATCAGAGTATTTAACTTCTACTGAATATAATCCTTCATCAGGTATTTCTTTCCACACGCATCCATCTTGTTTTAAACAAGAAGCTTCATCTGTAAAATTTCCGCAAGGTTCTGCTGTCCCTTTACAACTACCTAGAAAAAGTCCACCTTCTTCTACATAACATCCTGTTTGATTATTGCAGGCATCAGCACTTGTTTCTTTTACAATAATACATTTTTTGTCAGTATAACATACGTTGTTATAGGTTTTACATGGTCTCGCAAATCCTATGCATGAACCTTTTGGTATCTGTGCATGAGCATTTGTATTTGATGAAAGCCTTAACACAATTCCAGGGCCTAGATGAGGATTATCTGCTGGAGGCCAGCCAAATATTTCAGTGTAATTTATTATTGTTGTATAATGAAACTTATTGTAAAGCTCTGCATGCGCATTTGTATCAGAAGACAATGCAATAATTACATCATCTCCAATATTAGCAGATGCAGAACCAGTGAAAATTAACAGCAAAAATAAAAACACTCCTATTAGTATTAAAGACAATAAAGATTCTGGCATTGCTAGTTTTTTCTTTTTCATGTAATAAATTATATTTTTAATTTTATAAAACTTCCTTTTAATTGTTTTAATTGCTTAATTTTTTACTTTATTCTCATTCCTTTATTCTTACTTTTTAGGGATTAAAAGAATCAGAATTAAAAGAATTAGGATAAGCAAGCTTAGCTAATTTTTCGAGTCTTTTTTTATGTTTTTGAATTGGCTTCAATAACCTAAAAATTTCTTCTGCAACTGCATTTTTCAAATCCAAAGGATGCAGTTTTTTAGAAACATAATCTTCTTCAATCTCAGAATATTTTTTGTAAACTAAATCCCCTCCGAATTTTTTATCTCTTTTAACAACAAATTCTTCATTATTATCCTCTTTAATAACCATTAAAACGTATTTTAAAAAAGCCATAATTCCATTATCGGGATTTCCTGCAATCATCTCTGCTTTTTTTATTTTCTCTTTTATTGTTTTTTCATCATCTAATAAATCAATTTTGCTTTTTTCATCACTAGCACTCATTTTCTTTCCTATTAAACCAGGAATCATAGGATTCATTATCTCAATCCTAGGATTAAATCCTATTTTTGGAAGATTTTCTCTTGCTAAAACCATAATTTTTCTTTGGTCTAACCCTCCAAGCTGGCAATCTACATTCAAATACTCTTCATCTACTGCCTGCATTAAAGGATAAATTAATCCAGAAAGTTTTGCTGAATCTTTCTCAACATTCTTAACAACCTCTGCTGCAGCTTTTCTAGAATCTCTTACAGAAACCACACTTGAAATTTTCAAGACATCATACATATATTCTGGTTTAAGTTGAAATTCAGAGCCCTTAACAATTTCCAATTCCTTAACATCAACTCCGATTGCTTGAATCATTAAAGGAATTATTGCTGAATAATAATCATACCTATGTTCAACTAAACCCCAAGGAGTATTATCTAAAGCTGCGTGTAAATCTGCTAATAGAACTTTAACATGAAATCCTGCTTTTAGAAAATCTGCAATTTTTAATGCAGGAAGAAAATAAGCAACATGAGGTTTACCTGTAGGTGCAGTCCCCCAGTAAACAATAGGTTTTTTCTTTTCTTTAAGAAGTTTCTTTAATTCATCTTCTGTGATAATTTCTTGAGTGTTTCTTTTAACTAATTCGAACTTTTTTTCAAGAGACAATTCTTTCATAAAAAAATCAAACAAAAAACCTTATTAAAAGTTTCGTAAAACAAAGAAGTTTTAAGTAAAACAGTTTCAAACATAAAACAATTATTAAAATAAATTCCAATAAAAATCATTGAATGCTTTTAGGAATTTTAGCTTTTATTTTTCTAGGCATTGCTTCAGGAACTCTTACTGGATTAATTCCTGGAATTCACATAAATCTTGTTGGAGCTTTTTTAATTTCTTTAAATAAATACTTTCAGGAAATAAATCCTCTTTATTTAGTTGTTTTTATATCTTCAATGGCGATTACTCATACTTTTCTTGATTTTATTCCTTCAATATTTCTTGGATGTCCTGACACCAGCACAGAATTATCAATTCTTCCAGGCCATGAGCTCTTAAAAAAAGGCAGAGGCTACGAAGCTGTTATGCTCACAGCTTATGGAAGCATATCTGCAATCCTTCTTCTAATAATTCTTGCTTTTCCAAGCATTGTAATTATTTCAAAAACATACTCGTTCTTAAAAAAAATAATTCCTTATATGTTAATTATAATTTCTCTTGTTTTAATCTTAGTTGAAAAACAAAAAACAAAATCCTTGTTAGTTTTTTTACTTTCAGGATGCTTAGGTTTAATAGTTCTCGATTCAAAAATAAATCAACCTCTTTTACCTCTCTTAACTGGATTGTTTGGAGGGTCTATGATTATTATGAGTATAAAAAACAAAGTTAAAATACCTAAACAGCAAAATCCTAAAAAGATTAAAGCCCCTCTCTTAAGACCTCTTGCAGGAACAATGATTTCTTCACCATTATGCAGTTTTCTTCCAGGATTAGGAAGCGGACAAGCTGCAGTAATCGGGAACTTTTTTTCAAAAACAAATAAAAAAGGGTTTTTAGTTTTACTCGGAGCTACAAACACTCTAGTTATGGGGTTTTCTTTTTTATCTCTTTATACTATTTCAAAAACAAGAACCGGTGCAGCAGTTGCAATTCAAAAAATTTTAGGGAGTTTAACACTAAAAATCTTAATCTTGATTCTGATTTCATGCATTATTTCTGGAATTGTTTCTTTTTTTCTAACGAGTTTTTTAGCAAAAAATTTTTCAAAAAAAATAGATAAACTAAATTATACTTTTCTTTCATTGCTGACGCTTTTCATTTTAATTATAGTTGTTTTGTCAGTCTCTGGATTTTTTGGATTAATAATTTTAGTTATCTCAACATTAACAGGAATTTATTGCACATCTTTAAATGTAAAAAGAACACATATGATGGGTTGCCTTCTTTTGCCTGTTATTTTTTATTACTTTAATCTGTAATAAGCTATAATAAATGCATAAATGAATTTGCAACAGAAATATTTATAATAACTTTTTCCTATACAAAAATATGAAAAAACTGTTTATTTCACTCATAGTGATAATAGCAGTTATTGCTTTAGTTTTAATAGGCCTGCAGGTAACAGAAAAAACCCAAAAAGAGATTTCTGAAATAAAAAATTGCGGAGAAGGAACAGTTATTTACAAAAATGATAAATTATGTTGGCAGCAGAGTATAATGCCTTCAAAACCAAAAAACTGGCAGGAAGCTAATGACTACTGCAATAATCTTATTCTTGGAGGAAAAGATGACTGGAGACTTCCAACAGAAGGTGAATTACTTTCAATTATAGATACCTCTTTTCCAAAAGTAGCAATAAACCCTGAATATTTTAAAGATACATTAGGGGTTCCTTTTTGGACTTCAACTCCTGGAGATTTTAACAACTCTCATAAATTTATTAACTTTCAAACAGGTTATAGAGGCTCAACATTTGATTTTACAAAAGATCTAAGTGTAAGATGTGTAAGAGATAGAAGCATGCTTGAATTAAGCCAAACAAAAGTTTAAAACAAAAGTCTAAAACCATTTCTCAATAGACTCTTGTTTTTCTAATTCTTTTCCAAAAACACTTTCAATATATTCTTTTGTTAATTGCAAAGATTGTTTAATATACAAAGATAAATTATATTTCTCTGCTAAACTTAAGGCTGGTTCAAGATATTTTTTAATACCTCCCTCATGAATCGTAAAGATTATTCTTCCTCTGCATTTCGGACAAACTCCTTTTAGAGGAGGCCTTCTCAAAATCTCATTGCATGCCACACACCTAAATCCTTGCATTGAAAATTTCCTTAAATTACCTCTCATATCTCTTATAAAGTGTCTCTCAATAATCAATCTAGCTGTATCAGAAGTATCTACACTCCTTAATTTTTCAACTAATTCCATCTGGTGCTGAACTTTTTCTTGCATAGTTGAAAGACGTTTATAAGATGAACATGTAACTCCGTTGTTAAAGTTGTCTGTATCATGAGTAAAACCAAAACCAGTAAAAGGGTTTTCATTTTGTTTTAAAATATCTCTGCATGTAAGAATTGCCTTTACTTTAGAAGAATGTTCTCTTTTCTCTGCAAGCTCATATAATTCAAGGGGATATTCTTTATTAGGAACATATTCAAAATCAAGAATCTGGTCATCTACTTCTCCAGCATTTATCTTAGCGTTTAAAACTAATGGAGCATCCTGAGTTCCTCCTCTATGGCTTGGCAAAAATTTTCTTGAAAAATTCAAAAGCACATCTCCTAAAAGCATTATAGCTGCTTCATCTCCATCACAATCTCTTCTTATTGCTGCATGCATAAAAGGACTTGCCATTAAACTTTGAGTTTTTGAAAATCCAATAAATCTACATATAACTCCTGCGCAATTATGTGGAGCCATGCAAACCCCTAAATGCCCAATTAAATCTTCTTTTGTCTTAATGTTATAAAAAGGCTTTAATTTATAGAATCTCTCAAGCTCTTCATCAACAAATTCTGCAATTCTTACAAAGATATCTCCTGCTTTTTCATCAGAAGAGTCTACTGGACAAGGAAGCAAAACATCATGAGGGAATAATTCTAGAATTTGATTTTCATTGACAAGACTATTCCCATTTATATCTTTATCATAGCCTAATTCCTTAAGTTTCTCTATACTAACCCCTATTTCTTTGGGCTTAAAATAAGTTAAAGGCAATTCAGTCGCATCAAATCTAATGGTTCCATCTTTATTTACCTGCAATTCATATTTAGCTCTTAAAATTCCTTTTGCAAGATGTTCTAATTCCTTGCCCTCAGAGGATAAACCTCTAACTCCTTTAATTAAAATCGGTACTTCAAAATCTTCCATTTCCAATAAATCTACTGCATCTCCAAAATAATAATTAATATCTATTTCTTTTGTCTGGAAGGGGATTCCTTCTTTCTCCCCCCATTTATCTATTTTAATTAATTTCTTCTCATGAGTTTCAGGAAAAAAATACATTTTTTTTGTCTTTTTTCCACATTTCTCACATACTCTGTAAATAGTTTCATTATTGCATTCTTCGCAAAAATTTAAAGGAAAACTGCTTGTTACTTTTCCTTCTTCACATGCGGCTTGGACGCTTCTTAATCTCCCTCCTTCACTTCCAACAGGAAAAAGAACATTGGGGCTCCCAGTTAATTTTCTTATTTTTGCTTTTTCTGGCCTCCCCATTCTTGCTCCAATAAAATCTCCTGCTTTGTCTTTAATTTTAAAATTAGAAACAATATCTACAGCCTCTAGAGCATTATTACTAATGTTAAAATGTTTTTCATCAATATGCTCCTTTAAAAACTTCTCGTTGAGATTTAATAATTTTAAATCTAATCCTAAATTCGCAAATAATGCCTTACTATTTATCTCATCAATAATAACATTTTCAATGCTTACCTCATGTTCCAAGCCTATTAATTCTAATGCTCTTTTTCCCTGCTTAAATGTTTCTCTGTCTTTTAAAGTATATGGCAGAATTATCTTTGAAGTGGCTCTTGAATTTTTAAGCCATTTAATTAAATTCAAAAACTGCTCCATAGAAATCTGACTCCAATAAAAAATATAATCTGGATGCAAAGGTATTTCTAATTCCTCACTTATTTTAATTGCTTCGTCTATACTAACATTAAAACAATCAATTTTTTTCTCTAATTCAGGATCTTTTTTTCTCAAATCTAATTTCCACCATTCTTGAACATATCCTGGTTTTATTAAATTAAAATTTCTATTAGCTAAGTCACTAAATGGAAATAAAATATCTCCTAAATAGATTATTTCTTCAATATTTTCATAAAGTTCTTCAGCTTCTTCTTTAGTTTTCAATTTTCTTACACTTCCATTGAATAATTTAACTACTGGGCCTTCAATTTTATCGCAAGATGCAATTGCGCAGCCTTTTGTGGGTTTTTCAATTTTTAATTGTGTTCCTATTGCAATAAAATTATCAGTCACAGCCATTGTTGCTGGATGAAGTGATGCAGCTGAAAACCCATCAACTCTGCTCCTTCCATATCTGAATCTAAATCCTCCTGATTTAGAAGGATGCCCAAAAACAGGTCTTCCTGCTACAAGGTCGTTTATGTAAGTAGGAGAACTATCAGCCACACCTTTTTCTCTTTTTTCATGAATCTCTACATACTCTTCTAAAAAATCCCAATCACTGAGTTTAAAACCTTGTTCCCTCAGTTTTTTAATATACCTCAAAATTTTAGGAGCTTTTTGAGCTATTCCTTCACCATAAACCAATGCAAAACCACTTCTCAAAAAATTAGTTTCTACTCTGCTTAAATTCTTATAATTAGACACCTCTACTTTTTCAGAAGCTTCACCATCTATTTGAATAGGAATATTCTTTGCTAAAAACAAAGCTTCTTCTTCTGTCGGCAGATACTGAAGATTAGTAACTTTCTCATGATAATCTAAAAGTTCTGTGTAAGTTCTTTTAATTTCTTCTTCTGTGGGGTCGTATTTTGCATAACCAAAAATCTCTCTTAAATGATCAATTATAACTAATGAAAAAGCAGCGCCTGTTCCTCCTGCGCTTCTTACAGGCCCAGAATAAAAAGGAGAAAGATATTCTTTATTGTCTTTGGTTTTTTTTATTCTTATGTCAGTTAATCCCTCTATTGGAGAAGACACAACACCCAAAGTAATATAAGCAAAAGCTATTTTAGCTCCAGCATTAATTGCTTCAATTAAACTTGAAAACTTACAAAATTTCTGCTTTGCTACTTCTTCTGCTATTTGCAAACATACAGCAGGGTCTAATTTTCCGTATTTTTTTTCTAAAGCTAAGATTCTCTTGTCAATTCCAGAACCAATCATTTGTGGGTAAAGTGTAGAAACTAATCCTACAACTTTTTCTGCCATATTCATTGCTAAAGGTATCTCAACTTCACTGACTGGATCTAAATTTTTTTTCCTAGCTTCATTTGCAAAATCATAAACTCTATCAACTTCTTGTTTCAAATTTCTAAAATATGTTTTTATTGAGGTCATTTTAGATTATTTTAAGTTTAAATTACTATTTTAATTATTATTTTGTTATTCAAAGTCAAGTATTTTAACAGCCCTTGTTTTTAAATTAAACATTGGAACTTTGCAAAAATCTGGTTTATTTCCCATTCTTTCTTGGAAACTTGTCATGGACTCCCAGCATGAACTTGAAATAGTTAAAATATTATTGTAATAAGACACTCCGCTTTTATGAGTATGCCCTGCAAAAAATATATCAGGAATTTTTTCAATAAAAAAAGGGTCTTTTTCAGAAGGGAAATATAATGTTGAAGAATGACTTGGAGCAAGATGCCTGTTCTTTAATAAATAATGCATTATCTTTTCAGGATTATGAACTGCTTTTTCTCTTATTAATTTAGGAATATTATTTGCATAATAATGAAAAGAATAACCATGATACATTAAAACATCAAATCCAGAAAAATTATCTGTTTGCCCTATGTTCACAACACTAGGATTACTGACTAATATTACATTTTTTAAATTATGCAGTCTCCAAGCATATTTATCATCCAATGCTGGTTGAGGCTCCATTATCCTCATCACATCATGATTTCCTGGACAGATAATTATTGAAATATCTTTTCTGATTTTACTTAAAAGTTCAGCAACTTTATTGTATTGTTCTTCTACATCAATAATATTTAATTCGTTTTCCTGTCCTTGATAAATTCCTGCTCCTGCAACTAAATCTCCTACAATAAACAAATACTTTATTTTTCTTGATTCTGTGTTAGGAATCTTTCCGTTTAAATAATCAATAAATTTCAAAAAATTATTTTCCATAAATAACTTGCTTCCAACATGCAAATCCCCTGTAAAAACAGCCCATTCTTCTTTGTTGCTTTTTTTTCGTTCTGGCAAACTGCTTTCAGGAAAAAATATCTCATTTGCAAAAAAAATTTCTTTATTTCCGCTGCCTTTAAAACCAATCACACCATCTAAAGGAATATTCTCTGCTTCTTCAAAAAGTTCTGGATTATTCTGGCTTATTAAAACTCTAATCCTTCCTGTCAAATCTTCAACATCTAAAAGAATATTCTTGTTTTTAGTTATTCTTTTATCAAAAACTAAACCTATGATTGAAATTCCGTGTCTATTTCCTGAAATTTTATCTATAGATACTATATTATTCAATCTTGAATGCTCCTGTAAAACAGCCCTTAATCTTATGAATTTCTCTTTAAAATAATTCACAAAATCTTTTACTTCTAGTTTTTTACTCTGAATATCAGGCATAAATTTAATTCTAACTTTTTCCAAAACATTAGAATCCTTAAATTGGTCTTTAATTTGGTTTGCTTTAAATTCTGGTTCTTTTATGATTATTTCTCTTTTATCTTGAGAAAGTTCTTTTGAAATTTCAATGCTTAACCCAAGTTTCACTTTAAACTTCTCTAATCTTTTTCTTTTTTCTTCTGGAAGTTCTAAAAAAATCCTATTAACTTGTTCTTTATTATTATCAATTATCTGTTTTGTCAAAATTTTTTGATTTGTTTCTTTTTTTATTTTATTAATAAACATCTTAATAAAATCAATATCAGAAATATCACTAAGTAAATTCAAAACTTCTTTATCAACTAACAAACCATTTTCTAAACAAAATTTTAAGATTTCTTTTGAATCCATGAATATAATTAATTTTCAAATCAATAAACTAATAATAATCTAAAATTTCTTCAATAATTTCTTTAACTTTTTTAACTATTCCAGGACCTATAGCTAATTTTATTTCTCTTGTTCTTCCACCTCTTCCTTTTGAAATAACCCTCACATTAATAATCCCTAACATGTCAAACTCCTGAATAATATCTGAAACTCTTCTTTGAGTGAGAACTTCACACTTATTTTTAGAACATATTTCCATGTAAAGATTATAAACATCACCTGTAAAAATAGACTCTTTTTTTTGTTCAGATAATTTAATAATAGAATATAAAACAAACTGAAATTGTTTTGGCTCTGTTCTAACAATATCAATAATTTTATCTCTCTCAATTTTGTTGTTAGCTTCATCTATGTGTTTAAGCAATATTCTCTTAGAACCGTCTCTTTCACTTAATTCTCCTGCCACTCTTAATAAATCTAAAGCTCTTCTAGCATCTCCGTGTTCTCTAGCAGCAAAAGCAGCGCATTTTGCAATAACTCCATCATCTATCACTCCATCCTTAAAAGCTTGTTCTGCTCTTTTCTTTAAAATATCCTGTAATTGCAAAGCATTATAGGGTGGAAAAAC
>CAYLHY010000022.1:0-10472 GCA_964383885.1 Candidatus Woesearchaeota archaeon | reverse complement strand
AAAATACTATGTTTTAGAGATGTTTCCTTATCCTTCTGGAGAGGGTTTGCATATGGGGCATGCACTTAATTATGTCATTGGAGATATTTTTGCCAGGTTTAAAAGAATGTCAGGGAATAATGTTTTGTATCCAATGGGGTATGATGCTTTAGGGTTGCCTGCTGAAAATGCAGCAATCAAAGCTGGGATTCATCCTAAAAAATACACAGAAGATTCAATTAAAAATTTCAAAAAACAACAGCATGCTCTTGGATTAAGCTATGATTGGGATAGATTGATTATTACTTCAGAACCAGAATATTACAAATGGGATCAATGGATTTTTCTTAAAATGTTTGAAAAAGGCATAGCATATAGGAAAAAGGCAGCGGTTAATTGGTGTTCTTCTTGCAAAACTGTTTTAGCTAATGAACAAGCTCAAGGAGGAATTTGTGAAAGATGCAAAAATAAAGTGACTATAAGACATCTTGAACAATGGTTTTTTAAAATAACTGATTATGCTGAAGAGCTTTTAGACAAAATAGATGATTTAGACTGGCCAGAAAGAATAAAAACAATGCAGAAAAATTGGATTGGAAAAAGTTATGGAACTGAGATTGTTTTTGAAATTGAGACTAATGGCAAAAAACAAAAATGGCCTATTTTTACTACAAGACCAGATACTATTTTTGGGGTTACTTTTATGGTTGTGTCTGCACAGCATGAAAAATTAATGGATTTAGTAACTGAAGAACAAAAAAAAGAAGTTGAAAACTTTTTGAACAGATTAAAGAGTGTAAGTGAAAAAGAGCTTGAAAGTATGGAGAAAGAAGGGGTTTTTACTGGAAGTTATGCTATTAATCCTTTAACTAAGGAAAAAATTCCTGTTTATGCAGGAAATTTTGTTGTAGCAGATTATGGCAGTGGAATGGTTATGGCTGTTCCAGCTCATGATCAAAGAGATTTTGAATTTGCTCAAAAGTATAATCTTCCAATAAAAGTAGTGATTGAACCTAAAGAATACAACATCTATGAAAGAGATCATCAAATTCCAAGAGCATATACAGGAGAAGGAATTTTAGTTAATTCTGGAATTTTTAATGGATTGGAAAATGAAGAAGCAAAAAAGAAAATAACTGAGTATTTGAAAAAGAAAAAATTAGGAAAGAAAACTTTTCAGTATAAATTAAAAGATTGGCTTATAAGCAGACAGAGATATTGGGGAACTCCTATTCCAATAATTTATTGCGATAAATGCGGAATTGTTCCTGTTCCTGAAAAAGAGCTTCCTGTTAAACTTCCTGAAAAAGTTAAATTCGGAGAAGGAAATCCTTTGCTTACTAATAAAGATTTTATAAACACCACCTGCCCTAAATGCAAAGGAAAAGCTAAGAGAGAAAGCGATACTATGGATACTTTTGTAAATAGTTCTTGGTATTATTTGAGGTATTGCGATCCTAAAAACAACAAAGAAATATTTGATAAGAAAAAAGCAGAGTATTGGATTCCAATTGATAAATATATTGGAGGAGCTGAACACGCTTGCATGCATTTAATTTATTTTAGATTTTATACTAAATTTTTGAGGGATTTAGGATTAGTAAATATTGATGAACCAGCAATAAGTTTGTTTAATCAAGGAATGCTTCATGGCCCAGATGGGCAAAAAATGTCTAAGAGTTTAGGGAATGTTATTAATCCTATTGATATTATCAATAAAGTTGGAGCAGATGTTTTAAGACTGACTTTAATGAGTTTTGCATCTCCTGATTCAGATACTAACTGGGATGAAAAAGTTGTTGCAGGAAGCCAGAAATTTTTGAAAAGAGTTTATGATTATTTTCAGAAAGTTAAAATATCAAAACCAGATCCTAAAACAGAAAGCAAATTAAATAAAACAATAGAGCTTGTTACAGAGCAAATTAATAATTTTAAGTATAATTTAGCTATTATTAATCTTAGAAATTTATTTAATTCTCTTCCAGAAGAAACTGGAAAAGAGATTTTAGAAAGTTTCTTAAAAATGCTTCATCCTTTTTGTCCGCATATAACAGAAGAACTTTGGAGTAAATTAGGGAATAAAGGATTTATAAGTTTAGAATCCTGGCCTAAGCCTGATAAAAGCAAAATAAAGGAGATATTTGATAAGCAGGATGCAGCAACAAGTAAATTAGTTTCAGATATAATGAATATATTTAAGATAATAGAATCAAAAGGAGAAAAAAAAGAAAAAGTTTTTGTTTATGTTGTTCCTAAGGAGCTTGAACTTTATGATGAAAAAGAAGTTAGTAAAAAAACCGGAAAACCTGTAAGAATTTTCGCAGTTAATGATAAAAATAAGTATGATCCTACGAATAAATCTAAAAACACTAAACCTGGAAAACCAGGAATTTATTTGGAGTAGTTTTTAAACAATTTAAAGATTTTACTCTTTTTTATGAACAGTATATTTGCATTCTGGATTAGAACATTTCCACTTTTCAAAAACATCTTCTTTGTAAGAAAAAGGTAAAAGATACCCTTTTTTACATTTAGGGCATTTTGGAAAAATGCAGTTCTCTTTTTCAAAATTTTTTTCTGTCATTTTATTCTAAAACAGCTTTTATCCTCCTTACACCTGATGAAGATGAAGATTCTTTAATTATTTTAAAATGCCCTAATTCTTTTGTGTTTTTTACATGAGGTCCCGCACAAATTTCTTTAGAAAAATCTCCAATAGTATATACTGACACAATTTCAGGATATTTTTTTTCAAAATCTCCAATAGCTCCTTTTTTCTTAGCTTCTTGAAAAGGCATTTCTTCCTTAACAACAGGAATTCCTGCTTTAATTTTTTCATTAACTAATTTTTCAACTGCTTTTAATTCATTTTTTTCTAATTTTCTTGGAAAATTAAAATCTAATCTTAATCTTTCAGGAGTTATGTTTGAACCTTTTTGATGAATTGTATTGTCCTTTAATACTTCTCTTAAAGCTTGAAGAAGAAGATGTGTGGCAGTATGAAGTTTTTTTGTTTTTTCAGCATTATCAGAAAGTCCTGATTTAAATTTTCCAACAGCTGCTGTTCTTGAAAGTTCTTGATGTTTTTTCATTTCTTTTTCAAATTCTTTTTTATCAACTTGAAGTCCTTTTTCTTTTGCTAATTCAATTGTCATTTCTAAGGGGAATCCATAAGATTGGTAAAGCAAAAAAGCATCTTTTCCAGAAAGATTTTTGGATTTTTTTGAAATTATTTTCTTGAAGTATTTTAAGCCAGAAGCAAGAGTTTGCCTGAATCTGTTTTCTTCTTTTTCTAATTCTTCAAGAATTTTATTTTTGCTGTTTTTTAATTCAGAGTAATCATTATATATTTCAAAAACAGATTCTGCTACTTGTTTTGTGAAGTTATTTTGCATCATTAATATTTTCCCATAACGAATAGCTCTTCTTATTAATCTCCTTAAAACATAACCTTGTTCAGTGTTGCTTGGAGTTACACCATCTGCAATGATAAATACAGAAGCTTTTATGTGATCAGCAATAATTCTCATTGCTCTTTTTGTTTCAAGAGATTCATTATATTTTCTTTTTGAAGTTTTTTCTATTTTTTCTATAATTGGTTTAAAAACCTCGCTCATGTAATCATCTTCTAAACCATTAAGCACAGCTATTGTTCTTTCAACTCCCATTCCTGTATCAATATTTTTCTGTTTAGCAGGAAGATAATTTCCTTTTTCATTTTTGTAATATTCCATAAACACATCATTCCACACCTCCACCCAGTTTTTATCTGAAGGGTTAAATTTTTTTGGAACTGGTTTGTCAGATTTCCAATAAAACATTTCAGAATCAGGACCGCACGGACCAGTTTTTCCTGCAGGCCCCCACCAATTATCTTTTTTAGGAAGAAATGCGATTCTTTCTTTTGGAATTCCTAAACTTTCCCATATTTTTGCTGATTTTGTGTCTTTTGGAGCATCTTTATCTCCTTTAAAACACGTTACTCCTAATTTTTCTATTGGAAATTTTAATTTTTTTGTTAGAAATTCAAAACTCCATTTTATAGCATCTTCTTTAAAGTAATCTCCTAAAGACCAATTCCCTAACATTTCAAAAAAAGTATGATGAACTTCATCTCCAACCTCATCTATGTCCTGAGTTCTTATGCATCTTTGAACACTGCATAATCTCTTTCCTAGAGGATGTTTTTGCCCTAAAAGATACGGAACAAGAGGATGCATTCCCGCAGTTGTGAACAATACACTAGGATCATTTTCAGGAATAAGACTGGAATTAGGTATTACTTTGTGTTTTTTTTCTTTGAAAAAATTAAGAAATTCTTTGATTAATTCTTTTCTTTTCATTTTTGGATTATTTTGTAAATTTTTATAATATTTATAATATTTTTTAGTTTTAAAAGTTAATTAAAAAAGAATTCATTTATATCAAGGCATCTAGTCTTCTTTGAATTTCCTGCAGTTCAGCGTCTATTTCATTAATTTTTTCTCCTTCACTTTTTTCTGCAGAAATTTTAACTGGTTTTTCAGTTTTCAATGGTTTAGTTTCGTGTCTTTCTCTTAGTATTTTAGGAATTTTTATAGAAGGCATAAGGTTTTGAAGTTTTCCTATATCCATTCTTAAACTTCTTAGTTTTTTTAATAACTCTCCCTTAATTTCAAGTTCCTGCATTCTTGAATCAATATACTTTTGAAGTCTTTTATTCATTCTTAATAAATCTATTTCAGTAGCTAAAATATCTTTTTTACATTCAATTGCTGAATCATAATCGAATTTTATGTGGATAAAATTTTCTGACTTTGTCATTTTTGTTTTGCTTGGTTATTGATTATTCAACTTTAGAAAAAAGTTCTTTATCTACTCTTTTTATTTGTTCTTTTGTTGTTTGGATTTCTTTTTCCCAATTGTTTAATTCCTCTTCTTCTTTATCTTTTAGTTTTCTAATTTCATGAAGCATTTTTTCAATCTCTGTTATTTTTTCCTTTGCTTTTTCAAATATTTTTAGTGTTTGTTCGAATTTGTCTATTCTTATAAAAACAGGTTCTGTTTTTTTCACTTTGCTTGCAGCTGCTTTCCATTCTTCAGGGATTTCACTTATTTCTTCAGAAAATTTTTCATGTTCAGAAACTTCAGGCATCATTCCTTCTTTGAAATCATTTGCCTCTTCATCAACCTCTTTTTCCCCAGCAACAGCTTCTTTAATAGCATCTTGAGAGAATTTTTTTCCTATGACATTTTTTGGAAAACTAGGAAGTTGAGGGAGTTTTTCTTTTTCTGGAGATTCAGGTAATTTAGGAAGTTCTGGAAGTTTCGGCAGTTCAGGGAGTTTTGGAATTTCAGGCAATTTTTCCTCTTTTTTTCTAAATAATCCCATTTTAAATGTATGATTGAATATAATGTTTTATATATAGATTATACAACATAAGTTTAAAAACCTTTATATTTTTATATAATTTATCTATTAAAATTTAAAAAGTTTTAGTTTAAAAATGTTAGATAAGTTTCTTAAAGAGGTTGTAGCAATTGTCGTCGGAAAATATGCAGAAGATATAGCAGAATTGATTCATTCAAAAAAGCATGTGAATGAATTTTTAATTGCAAAAAAATTAGACACAACAATCAATCAGACAAGGAACATTCTTTACAAGCTTTCAGATAAAGGATTAGTTTCCTCAATTAGAAAAAAAGATAAGAAAAAAGGATGGTATACTTATTTTTGGAAAATGGAAGTTATAAAAGCTTTAGAATACCTTAAAGCTGTGAAAATAAATAGAATTAATAAAATTAATCAACAAATAGAAAATAGAGAAAATAAAGAATTTTATGTCTGCGAGAGATGCAATATTGAATTAACTGAAGAGGAAGCTTTGCTTCAAGATTTTATATGCAAGGAATGCGGAGATGTTTTTGCAAGAAAAGATAACACTAAAATTTTGAAAGAACTAAGAAAAATCTCTGATAAATTAAAAAAAGAAGTAGAAGAAATTGATATAGAAATAGAAAAAGAAAAGAAGAAACAAGAGAAAAAGAAACAAAAAGAACTTGAAAAAGAAAAGAAACTTAAAAAAACTTCAAAGAAAAAATCCACTAAAAAATCTGTAAGGAAAAAAACTGTCAAGAAGAAAGCAAAAAAAACAGTAAGAAAAGTTAAAAAATCCGTTAAGAAAAAAGTTGTCAAAAGAAAAGCTGTTAAAAAAGCTACAAAGAAAGCTAAGAAGATTGCAAAAAAAACAAAAAAGAAAAAGTAAATGGGATATTATATGAAATCAAGAGGTTTAAGTTTAACTACAAAATTAATTTTAATTAATACTGCTAGTTTTTTTATAGGATGGACTCTTATTTCTGTTTTTGGAGAGAGTTTTTTCGGGAATATAGCATTAGTCCCTGAAAATATTTTATCTGGAAAAAAAATATGGACTTTATTGACTAGCATGTTTATGCATGGAAGTTTTTTTCATATTTTTGCTAATATGTTTTCATTATTTTTTATAGGAAATCTTTTAGAAAGAATTATTGGAAAAAAAAGATTTTTCTGGATTTATTTTATTTCAGGAGTAATAGGAGGAATTTTTTATGTTATAGCTTGTGTGGTTTTTGGAGGATTGAATACTCCTGCAGTTGGCGCGAGCGGAGCTATTTTTGGGTTATTAGGAGTATTAGCTGTTTTAATTCCTTGGAGTAGGGTTTATTTAATAGTAGGGCCTTTGCTTTTGATTTTACTTGAAGTTACTCTTTCTTTAATTGTTCCATTAAATATAATGCCTATTTTTTCTTTTTTGATTAATATTTTAATGATAGTGATGATTTTTTCTTTATTTTCGTTTAATCCTAATTTTAGAAAAATTGCAGTGCCTTTAGAATTACCAATGTGGCTTCTTCCAATTATAGCTATTGTTCCCTTAACTATTATCAGTTATTTTATTCCTCTTCCAATAGGAAACAGCGCTCATATTGGAGGATTAGTAACAGGATTAGCCTATGGAATATACTTAAGAAAAAAATTTCCACGAAAAACAAGATGGATTAGAAATCATTTCAAATAAAATGAACAAAACAAATAAATCAACAATTAAAGCTTTTTTCAAAAAAAATTATTCGCAAAGCTGGAATTATCTTAAAGAATCTAAAAAATTTATTTATTGGATTGTTTTTATTTTTTTTATTTTTGTTTTAATTGGTTTTTTTGCTCCAATTCCTAAATCTATTGAAGAAATTATTTTAAAGTTTATTAAAGAACTCCTTGAAAAAACTCAGGGGATGTCTTTAATTGAATTAATTAATTTTATTTTTATTAATAATTTAAAAGTAAGTTTTATTGGAATGGCTGCTGGAGTGTTTTTTGGGATATTTCCAGTTATTGAGTGTATTGGAAATGGATATCTTTTAGGAATAATCGCTTCAAAGGCAGTTAAAGCAGATGGGATTTTTACCTTATGGAAGCTTTTTCCTCATGGAATTTTTGAATTGCCAGCAATATTTATTTCATTAGGATTTGGTTTAAAGTTAGGATTTTATTTTTTTCAGAATAAAAAGAAAAAAAGAAGCCTTGGAAAAACCTTATTTGAATCTTTGAGAGCATTTGTTTTTATTGTTATCCCTTTATTGATAATAGCAGCGATAATTGAAGCAACATTTATTTTTGTTTTAAAATGAGAAATTATAAAAAGTTGAAATTAATTAAAGTAAAATGATTAAAGATTTTAAACGTTTTTGGGAAAATTATACTTTGCAAAGTTTTTTAGCAGCTTTTGCAGTGTTAATAATCTTTTTATTGTTAAATGTAGACCAAGCAGTGATAGTAGCATCAATTGGAGCTACAGCTTTTATTGTTTTTGCAATGCCGAGAAGTATTACTGCTAAACCGAGAAATATAATTGGGGGACATTTGATAGGGGTTTTTTGCGGTTCTTTATTTGCTTTAATTCCTCATTCTTCAATGTGGAGTTCTGTCCTTATCTATTCTATTGCTGTGGGTTTTTCTATGTTTTTGATGGTAGTTTTGGATGCAGAACACCCTCCTGCATCAGGCACTGCTTTAGGTGTAGCAATTAAAGGATTTTCACTGAATGTAGTTACAGCTGTTATGGTTAGTGCAGGGATTTTATCTTTAATTCATTATTTTTTCAAACCTTATTTAAGAGATTTAGTTTAATATATAAAAAGATTAATTTTATAAATTGAATATTCTAATGTAAATAAAAGGAGGTAAAAAATGTGGAAAAAAACTGCTTTAATTTTAGCTAATATAGGAGCTGTTAACTGGGGGCTTTCACAACTTGACTGGAATATTATAGAAAGGATTTTTGGAAGCTGGAATTCAGGAATTGTTGTAACTGTTTATTATTTAATAGCTCTATGCGGATTTTATGGGATGTATGTTTTATTTAAAAAATAAATTAAAAAATTAGAATTATTCTTTTAAATCACTTATTCCCAGCATTAGGAAAAGCAAACCCATCATAATAATAAACCATACTAATCCTCCTTTGAAAACTTCTAAAGCTGCACTTCCAAAGTTTAATCCAGTAAGATTTAAACCCCACTCTCCAACTGCTACTACAATCAATATTAATCCAGTTATTATTTCAAGCCATTTATTCATTGTATAAATATATATTTTTAAGGGTTTAAAAGTATTGCTATATTTTATTGTAAAAATTAAAAATTCACAATAAAATTTAAAAATTAATAATTTTTTTGAAAAATATAAAAATGTTAAAAATTAATTCTTTAAAATGAAAGGGCAATTGACTACTGTGGATTTAATAATAAGCAAAGATGTTAAAGATTATTTTTTAAAGAAATTTATAATTAAATTATCTAAGATAATTGGAGTAAAGAAACCTGTTTCCACAACTAGAAAATTTATTAAAGGAAATTTGAAAAAATATACCTTAATTCAAACTGCTCCTGAAAGCACAATTGTCATACACATAAACCTTCATGAAAAAAGAATATTTGCTGATATTTTTAGTTATAAAAAATTTGACGCGATTAAAGTAAAGCAATTATCCCAGCAATTTTTTAACGTAAACAAGGCCGTTGTAAGGACAATAATTAGAGAGTAAAATCAAAAACTGAAAAATAAACATAAGGATTAAATAGAATAAAAAATAAATAAATTTATGTTAACAGAAAAACAAGTTAAGGAATTAAAAGAACATCTAAATAATGCTCAAAACCCTATTTTCTTTTTTGATAATGATGCTGATGGACTATGCGCTTTTCTTATACTTCAGAGATATTTAAGAAGAGGGAAAGGAGTGCCTGTTAAATCTTTTCCAGAATTAGATGCAAGTTATTTTAGAAAAGTAGATGAATTAAAAGGAGATTATATTTTTATTTTAGATAAACCAGTTGTTTCTGAAAATTTTTGGGAAAAAGCAGAGCAAAGAAATATTCCTACTGTTTGGATTGACCATCATGAATTACAAGGAAATTCAGAAAAAAAAGTTCCTGAATTTGTAAATTATTTCAATCCTTTATATGATGAAAAAGGCAATAAAAAACAAAAAGAAGGAGAGCCTGTTACTGTTGTTTGTTATCAAGTAACTCAAAGAAAAGAGGATTTATGGTTGGCAGTTATTGGAGCTATATCTGATAAGTTCATGCCAGATTATTATCATGAATTTAAAGAAAAATATCCTGATTTAAGTTATGCTGGCAAAAACAAAACCTCTGCTTTTGATATTCTGTACAGGTCAGAGATTGGAAAAATTGCAAGAATGATGTCTGCTGGATTAAAAGATAAAACCAGTAATGTAATTGCTATGCTAAGATTTTTAATTAATGTAAAAACTCCTTACGAGGTTTTAGAAGAAAGCAGTAAGAATTATTTAATGAGAAGAAGATTTAATCAAATTAATGAAAAATATCAAAGACTTTTAACTAAAGCAATTGAAGTGGAGAATTCTTTTAAAAAAAACAAATTGCTTTTTTTTCAATACGGCGGAGATTTAAGTTTAAGTGCTGAATTGAGCAATGAATTGAGTTATTTATTTCCTGATAAATATATAGTTGTGATTTATGTTAAAGGAGGAGTAAAAGCTAATATTTCTGGAAGAGGTAAAAACATAAGAGAATTGATTTTAAAAGCAATTGAAAATTTAGAAGATGCAAGTGGAGGAGGGCATGAAGATGCTGTTGGAGCGCAAATAAAAGTTGAGGATATAGAGGTTTTTAAAAAAAATTTACAGGATATTATGAAAAAGAAAATGAAAAATAAAAAATAAGATTCCTAGCACTTAAATAAATTAACTCTAATCAATGATTTTCTTTTAATCCCAAATTTATTCCTGTTTATTCCTTTGATTTCTAAATCTTCTTTTATATATTTCTTAATTTTCTTTGATGTATCAATATTATTTTCTTTGCATTTTTTGAATCTCTTTAGAATTTCCTTCTCAATTATTAAGTAATGTGGTGATAGAGCATACGTGTTGATTATAGAGTTATCATTTAAAGATGATAAATAAAAAGATTTATATATCAAAACA
>CAYLHY010000021.1:5127-11018 GCA_964383885.1 Candidatus Woesearchaeota archaeon | reverse complement strand
GAGTAACAGATAAAAGAGAATCTCCTGAAGGAATAAGAAGAAGAAGAGAGTGCCTTAAATGCAGAAAAAGATTCACTACCTATGAAAAAATAAGCAAGGAGAAGATATATATAATAAAAAAAGACGGAAGAAGAGAGCCATTCAACAGAGAAAAATTAGAATCAGGAATTGAAAAAGCATTTGAAAAAAGACCTGTTTCAAAAGAAAAAATCAATAAAATGATTAATGAAATTGAAGAACAAATAAGGAAAAAAGGAAAAAAAGAAATTAAAAGTTCAGTTATAGGTGAAATGGTTATGAAAAAAATCAAGAAATTAGATAATGTAGCTTACATAAGATTTGCTTCAGTATATAGAGATTTTCAGGATATTAGAGATTTTAAAAAAGAAATCAAAGAATTATAATCCAAAATCTATAATCAAGACATTATAATCAAGGAAATATTAATTTAAAAATAAAATTTTGCTGTTAAAAAAATGGAAAAAAAGAGGATGTCTGAATTACCTGAATCTTTAGATGAACTTTTAAGAGACAGACCAAAGGAAATAAGAGCTATATTAAAAAGAGATGGAAAAACTATTGAATCATTCAACAGAGAAGCTATTATTAATGCTGTTCAAAAAGCATCATTTGCAGCAGGCAGGAATTACAGCAGAGAAACTGCTGAAAGAATAACTGAACAAATTGAAAGAGAATTAGGAGAAGTGTTATCTTCTAAAGGTTTTTTTACTTATAGTGGAGGGAATATTCCTCATACAGAAGATGTACAAGAAGCAGTTGTTAATCATCTTAATAAAGAAAATGCTCGAAAAGCAGCAGAAATTATTTCAAGAAAATTTAATGTTCCTGAACAAGATGTTCAAAAAGCCTTCTTTGAATTTATAAAAAAAGATTTTGATCCAACAGGAATTTTTTATGAAGTTTACAAAGAAAGAAGAAATCAAGTAAGAGAAAGAATTGTTAATCTTCCTTTTAGTGTAGAATTTGATTCAACTGACAAACAACTTCAAATCCACAGCATAGATGAAGGAAAAGCATGTAATTTTGAAGAAGATACACTATTAAGGCTTATTTTAGAGAATACTGGAGCTGATTATGAATCTGCTAAATCTGCTGTTAAAAGAGTAGAAGAATTTCTTACTTTAAGAGAGGTTGGAAATATAGGCAAAGAAGAAATAACAGCAATAATTGACGCAGCTTTAATGGAAAAAGGCATTCCTTATGAAAAAGTTTTAGGAGGTAAAAGAGTATCTATAACTTTTGATGACATTGAACAATTGATATTCAATAGATCACAAGAAAACAGCAATATAAAATGCAATAATCCTGAAGCTGTGAATTTAGGTATAGCAGAACTAGCATTAAAAGAGTTTTCTCCAAGAAAAGTATTTAGAAAAGAAGTAGCAGAAGCTCATAAGAATGGAGTAATTCATATTCATGATTTAGGTTACACTACAAGAGTTTATTGTTCTGCTCATTCAATAGAATATTTGAAAAAATACGGTTTGGATAAGATTGTTGCTACTCTTGATTCAAAAAGTTTTCCTGCTAAAAGCCCTCAAGTATTAAACAATCATGTTCACACTTTTTTAGCTTCAATTCAAACAGCTTATGCAGGAGCTTTAGGATTTCCAATGCTTAACAGCCTTTATGCTCCTGGACTTTTAAAAGAAGTTGAAATGGTTGAAGTTGTTGAAAAAATAAAAGATGAAAAAGGCAAAGTTATAGCGAGAAAAAAAAGAAGATTAAAAAGAGAAACTTTAGAGGAATTAGCAAAAGAAAATCCAGAAGATTATGAAGAAGTAAATTCTACAAGGATTCTTCAAGGATACTCCAAAAAAGAATTAAAACAAATTGCTCAAAATTTAGTATTTGGTTCATCGCAATCTGCGTTTTCAAGAGGAGGGCAGACATTGTTTATTGACTTCAACATTGATTTAGGAGTTCCTCCTCATTTGAGAAATGTTCCAGCTTTATTTTTAGGAGCTAAATACAAAAAAATAAAACAAAATGAATTTGGAGAATGGGAGGTTGTTGAAGTTAGTGAAAAAGAACCTGAAAGATATGAAGGATTAATGAAAGATAAAGGGCATAAAGATGAGAACGGCAATCCAATACTAGAACCAGATGAAAAAAATGGAGATGTTATTCAACCTGAAAATCCAGAAGAAGGTATCTGGGCTACATACGGACATGAACTAGTTAAGAAAGCATCTCTTGATTTTGCAGAAGTTCTTATTGAAATGTCTGCTGAAGGGGATAGATATAAGGATATGTTTAATTTTCCAAAAATGGATGTTCATGTAAGCAGAGAAACTTATGAAGATCCAGAAGCAGAAAGAGTTTTAAGAAAAGCTTGCGAGGTTGTTGAAAAAAATGATTCAATTTATTTCTTATTTGACAGAGGAGATGGAATGAATGTTGCTCAATGCTGCAGGCTTAGAGAAAGAATAACTGACCCAGGAATTTTAAAACATCCTGAAAAAATGAGGTTTTGCGGGTTTCAAAACGTAACTATTAATATTCCTCAAGCTTCATATAGAGCAAAAGGAGAAACTCTCGAAGAAAAATTAGATTCTACTCTCAAAGAAATTGAAAAATCAATGACTCTTGCGCTAAAAGCTCATGCAGATAAAAGAAAATTCATTCAAACTCTATTTGATAAAAAAGATTCTGCATTGTATTTTATGGGAGGTATGCCTTCAGATGATGGAGAACCTTACATTGATTTATCAAAATCAACATATATTATAGGAGTTTTAGGATTAAATGAAGCTGTTCAACATTTAACTGGAAAAGAACTCCATGAATCACCTGAAGCATATGAAATCGGCTTAAAAATTCTTTCAAGAATGTACTCAATAAAAGAAGAATTCTCTAAAAGATTTAAAATGAAATTTGTTCTTGAAGAAACTCCAGGAGAATCTGCAAACAGAAGACTTGCAAAAATCGACCTTTATAAATATCCTGAAAAAGCAAAAAAAGTAGTAAAAGGAAGTATTGAAGAGGATTCAGTATATTACACTAATTCTGCTCATTTAAGTGCAGAGGCGAGTGTCAGTGGATTAGACAGAATAATTCTTCAGAGCAAAATGAATCCAATGATAGAGGCAGGAGCAATAACACATATTTTTAGTGGAGAAAAAGTGAATAAAGCTAAAGCAGTGTATGATATTGTTAAAGCCACTTATGAAAACACTCAATCTTCTCAGATTGTTTTTTCAGGAGAACATACAGTGTGTCTTGAATGCGGAAATCATGAAAGAGGGCTTAAAGATTCATGCAAAAAATGCGGAAATGAAAATCCAGACAGAATAATACAAAAAACAAGAGTAGTAGGGTATTTCAGTGATCCTAGAACATGGAATAAAAGCAAAAGAGAAGGAGAATTAAAAGCAAGGCAAAAAACTTCTGAATTTTATGCTGGATTAAAAGAATCAACTTATGATTTAGAAGCTGAATTATTCAAAAGACTTTCTAAAGGCAATGGAGAAATTAAAGCAATAGTAATTGGAACTGAAAAATGTCCTGTATGCACTCAGGTAGTTGAAAAAATAAAAAGAGCATTGAGAAAAATTCCTTTCAACGACAGAGTTAAAATAGAAAAATACGACGTAGCTACAGAAGAAGGAAGAACCATAGCAGCCATATATGATGCTCCTATTGACACTTACCCTTCTATAATAATTCATAAAGGAGATAGAGTTATAAGAAAATCCTGGGAGTATCCATACAATGAACCTGCAAGAGGTGTTAGTATTCCTGAAATAAGGGAAATGTTTTTGGAGATTGAAAAATGAGAATTTCTGGATTTCAATTAGAAAGTTATCAAGATTGGGAGGAAGGATTAACTTCTGTTGTATATACTGGAAAGTGCAATCTTAGATGCCATGCATGTCATGCTAAACTTCTTCTTGAATCTGAAAATCATAATCCAGATAAAGTTCTTGAAAAATTAAAAAGAAAAAACAAATACATAAAAAGAGTAACAATCACAGGAGGAGAACCTACTCTTGAAAAAGGGCTTGAAAGATTTATAAGAGAATTAAGAAAAGCAGGATTTAAAATAAAATTAGATACAAACGGAACTAATCCTGAAAAAACAAAAAAATTTCATGAAATTGTTGATTATGTAGCAATGGATATTAAAGGTCCAAAGTCTCTTTATTCAGCAATAGTCGGCTCTAAAATTAATATTCATTCTATAGAAGAATCAGTAAAAAATATAGAAAAATTTAAAGATTATGAGTTAAGAACAACTGTTGTTCCAGTAATAAGAGGAGAGGAAATTTCATGGATAAGCAAAGAAGAAGCAAAAGAGATGGGAGAATGGATTTATGGATTATTAAAAAACCCCAAAGAAACAAAATACTTTGTTCAGAGGTTTATACCAAGAAAAAATGCATTGCTGAATCCTGTTCTTGAAAAATTTCCTGAAACACCTGATGAAATTTTAGAAGGAATAGCAGAAGTGTTGAAAACTTTTTTTCCAAATACAAGCATAAGATATTAAAATGGAAGATGCAAGAAAACTTCAAGTTAAAATAAAAAAAATTCATCCTAATGCAAAACTTCCAAGATATGCAAAGCCAGGGGATGCTGGAATGGACATCACAGCTGTAAGCAGAGAAATAACTGACAAATACGTAGAATACAGAACAGGATTATGCCTTGAAATTCCAAAAGGTTATGCTTGCTTGATTTTTCCAAGAAGCAGTGTATCAAAAAAAGATCTGCTTTTATGTAATTCAGTGGGTGTTTTGGATTCAGGATACAGAGGAGAATTAATTCTAAGATTTCAAAAATTAGGAAATGACATATATGAAGAAGGAGAAAGAATAGGACAAATAATGATAATTCAGGTTCCTGAAGTTGAAATAATAGAAGTTAAAGAATTAAGTGAAAGTGAAAGAGGAGATGGAGGATTTGGAAGCACTGGAATTTAAATTCTAAATTCAATAACTTTTTAAAGGAATTCTTGTTTAAAATAATTAAAATGGAAGAAGTGCCTGAATTAAGTGAAGGAGAATTTGATGAGTTTATTAAAAAAGGATTAGTATTCATTGATTTCTTTGCAGAGTGGTGTATGCCATGTATGATGATGTCTCCAATTATTGAAGATGCAAGCAAAAAATTCAAAGGAAAAATAAAATTCGGAAAAGTTAATGTGGGGGAAGAGCCAAAATTAGCAAGCAAATATGATGTAACTTCTATTCCTAATTTTATATTATTCAAAGATGGAAAAATTCAAGAAAGATTTATTGGAAGCATGAGTGAAGAAGAATTTGAAGAAAAACTAAATAGTTTTCTGCAATAATTTTTATAAAGCTGTTATTTGTTAAAATCCTTGTCTTTTCAAAGACAGCAAAATTTAAATTTCAAAATTTAAAATGAAAACTGAAGTTTATTTAAATTTACGGGATGGAATACGAGGAGGAGAAGTAGCAGAGATTGTTGCTCGAGAAATGCAGGTTCCTTCTGGATATGAAGTTTACCCTAATCTTGATGAAAGATGCTGGGATGTTTATGTAGGAGGAAAAGAACATGATTCAAGAGATGGAGGTGTTAGGGTTTTATCTGTTAGTTTAAGGGAACCAGGAAATAGAAAAGTTAAGGTTTTTAGTTCTATTCTTGATTTGAGCAATCAAAAAGAACACCTTGAACATGCAATACACTCTGCAGATCCTCAAGAATAAAATAAAAAACAAACAAGATTTACAAAACAAAATTTTGAACATAAAAGCTTTTTTAAAGGAGATTTTATTTATTTAATAAGCTTAGAATCAGAGATTCTGGCTAAACCAATCTACGGCCTCGTAGCTCAGCTTGGTAGGCTCAGAATCAGAGATTCTGGCTAAACCAATCTACGGCCTCGTAGCTCAGCTTGGTAG
>CAYLHY010000021.1:0-5027 GCA_964383885.1 Candidatus Woesearchaeota archaeon | reverse complement strand
CAGAATCAGAGATTCTGGCTAAACCAATCTACGGCCTCGTAGCTCAGCTTGGTAGGCTCAGAATCAGAGATTCTGGCTAAACCAATCTACGGCCTCGTAGCTCAGCTTGGTAGAGCACTAGCCTTTTAAGCTAGGTGTCGCGGGTTCAAATCCCGTCGAGGCCATACTCTTTAAGAATATACATTATCTCAAGCTAAAATCAAAAAACAAAACATTTTTAAACCATTTTTAAGTCTCTTTTATTATTATAAAGTTGTTAAAGTCTAATCTATGTGTTGAGACTACCTGCAACTTTATTAACTAAGATGCCGCATATTCTACAACCCAAACATACTAAACTCAGTGAAAAAGAAGCTGAAGAATTACTTAATAAACTAAACATTTCTAAAGCGCAATTGCCAAAAATACTTCTAGGGGATAATGCTCTGCCAGAAGGCTGCAAAGTTGGAGACATAATCAAAATAGAAAGAAAGGAGGATAATCACACCTATATATATTACAGGGTTGTTGTATAAAAATGGTTAAAGATACTAATCACTTAATTATTAAAAACTATCTGAAAAACCATTCACTAGTTGAATCCAATATTACTTCTTTTAACAATTTCATTGAAAAAAGAATGCAGGAAATTGTAGATGAGGTCTCTAAAAGCATGACAAGTGATGATTTTGAAATTACATTAGGGAAAATAGAAATAGGAAAACCAAGAGTTATTGAAGCTGATGGAAGCACTTCTTTGATTACACCTACAGAAGCTAGACTTAGAAATCTAACTTATTCTGCTCCTATAAAAGTGGAATTAACTGTAAAAAAAGGAGACCAAATTGATTCAGAAGTTGTTGAAATAGGAAAAATTCCTGTAATGGTTAGAAGCAAGATATGCAACACTCATGGAATGTCTAAGGAGGAATTAATCAAACATTATATTGATCCAATGGATCCTGGAGGATATTTCATTATTAATGGAAATGAAAGAGTTATGGTAATGGCTGAAGACCTTGCTGAAAATCAACCTTTTATTGAAACAAATAAAAAAGGTGATTTAACTTTGAGAATTTTTTCATTAAAAGGAACTTATAGAATTCCTACAACAATCAGTGAAGGAAAAGGAGGAATTTTCAATATTACTTTTTCAAGATTCAAGGATCTTCCAGCTGTAGTTCTTCTTAAGGCATTAGGATTAACAAAAGAATCAGATATTGCAAAATACATTGGAAAAGAAACAGACAGTGTAATAGTTAATCTTTACGAGTTTGTTGATATTGCAAGCCAAGAAGATGCTATGATGCATATTGCTGAAACAACTAATCTTCAAGGAACTAAAAAAGAAATTCTTGATAGAGTGAAAGCAAGAATTGATTCTTATCTCTTGCCTCACATTGGAACACGAAAAGAAGACAGATTAAAAAAAGCTATAACTCTCTGCAAATTCATAAAGAAATTTTTAATTGCTAAAGAAAATCCAGATATTAAAACTGACAAAGATCATTATGCTAACAAAAGAGTCAGGCTTTCAGGAGATTTATTAGCTAGTTTATTTAGAGTTAATTTCAGTATATTGTTTAGAGATTTGCAATACTCTCTTCAAAAATCAGCTAAAAGAAAAAAATTCTATTCAATAAGAACTCTAGCTAAATCCACTCTTTTCTCTCACAGAATTGAATCAGCTATTGCAACTGGAAGCTGGATTGGAGAAAGAACAGGCATAACTCAAAATATGGATAAAACTAATTATCTTGCTATTATTTCTCAATTGCAAAGAGTGTCAAGTATGCTGCCTTCTGATCAAGAAAATTTCATGGCAAGAACTCTTCATCCTACTCATTATGGAAGATTCTGCCCAATTGAGACTCCTGAAGGAACAGAGATTGGATTAAGAAAGAACCTATCAATCCTATGTAAAATTTCAACGAGAGTTGATATGGATGAAAATAAATTCATTAAAGATTTGGAATCCTGGGGGTTGAATAAAGAAGGGGTTGAAGGAAGTGATGTTTTCTTCAATGGAATGTTTATTGGAAGTGTAGCTGATGGAGAAGAATTTGCAAAAAAAATTAGAGAAAAAAGAAGAGAAGGAGTTCTTCCAGGAGAGTTAAGTGTTAGAAATGATCCTGATTTAAAAGATGTAATAATTTCAACTGAATCTGGAAGAGCATTAAGGCCATTGATAATTGTTGAAGATGGTTCTCCAAAAGTAAAAAATGAAGATTTAATTCAAATAGAACAAGGCAAATTATCCTGGGATGATCTTATTAAAGAAGGAAAAATAGAGTATTTGGATGCAGCAGAAGAAGAAAATGCTTTAGTTGCATTATACGAAGAAGAGATAACTCCAGAACATACTCATTTAGAAATAGACAGCATGGATTTATTTGGAGTTGTTACTGGTTTAGTGCCTTATGCTAATCATGACCAGAGTTCTAGATTAAACAGAGGTAGTAAAACTCAGAAACAAGCTTTAGGGTTATATGCTGCTAATTATTTATGCAGACTAGACACTGATGTTTCTATACTACAATATCCTCAAAAACCAATTGTAAGAAGTTTTGTTTATGATACATTAAACACTTATCCTGCAGGACAAAATCTTATTGTTGCAATTATGACTTATGAAGGATATAACATGGAGGATGCTTTAGTTTTTAATAAAGGTTCTTTGCAGAGAGGAGTAGGAAGAAGCTTTTACTTCAGGCCGTATAGTGCTGTAGAAATAAATTACGCTGGAGGTCTTAAAGATGAAATTGCAATTCCTGAAAAAGACTCTTCTGGTTACAAAACAGAAGAAAGCTACAGGCATTTAGAATCTGATGGAATCATTTATCCTGAAGCAGATGTTGATGAAGGAGAAGTATTGATTGGAAAGATGTCTCCTCCAAAATTTCTTTCAGAAGCAAGAGAAATATCTGTAAGAACAAAAAAAGAATCCTCAATAACTATGAGGCAGGAGGAAAAAGGAACAGTAGATAGTGTTTTTATAACTGAAGACGAAGAAGGAAATAAAATAGTCCAAGTTAAAACTCGTGACCAAAGAATTCCTGAATTAGGAGATAAATTCGCAACCTCACATGGACAAAAAGGAGTTATTGGAGCGATTATTCCAGAAGAAGATATTCCTTTTACATCCAAGGGAATTAAACCAGATATTTTGTTTAATCCTCATGGCTTGCCTAGTCGTATGACTGTTGGTTATTTATTGGAATTATTAGCAGGAAAAGTAGGATGCTTAAAAGGAGAGATTATTGATGGAACTGCTTTTTCAGGACAAAGCAAAAAAGATTTAGAAGAACAATTAGAACAATTAGGATTTAGATTTGATGGAAAAGAAACAATGTATAATGGTATAACTGGAAAGAGAATGGTGTCTAAAATTTTCATAGGTAATCTGTATTATTTGAAACTTAAATACATGGTTGCAAATAAAATGCATGGAAGAGCTTCAGGAAAAGTTGCGCTTCTTACAAGACAGCCGATTGAAGGAAGAGCAAGAGGAGGAGCATTAAGATTAGGAGAAATGGAGCAGCAGGCATTAGTTGCGCATGGTTCCTCATTATTATTAAAAGAGAGATATGATTCAGATAAAGTAGTTTTGCCTATCTGCACTAAATGCGGAGCAATTGGAATAGAGGATACAATACGGGATAAAAAGTATTGTCCTATTTGCAATAGTGAACAGATTGAACCTGTTGAAATGTCTTATGCATTTAAATTACTAATAGAAGAACTTCAAGGACTGCATATTCACACTAAATTTAAATTAAAAAACAAATACGAATAAAATGAATAACTTAATTAAAAAGAAAGTAGATGAAATCAAATTTAGTTTGCTGTCTCCAGAGCAAATTAAGAAATTATCAGTAGCTAAGATAGTAACTCCTGAATTGTATGATATTGATGGATATCCTGTAGACGGAGGATTAATGGATTTAAGATTAGGAGCAATTGATCCTGGAGTAAGATGCAGAACCTGCGGAGGAAGATTAAAAGAATGCCTAGGACATCCAGGAAGCATAGATCTTGCAAGGCCAGTTATTCATCTTAAATATGTTCCATTAATAGAAAGCGGATTAAGAAGTTTTTGTCATGAATGCGGAAAATTAATGTTAGAGGATAAAAAATTAAAGAAATACAAGCCAAGTGAAAGATTAAAAAAAGCAAAAGATAAAAAAGTCTGCCCTCACTGCGGAGCACCTCACGAAAAAATAAGACTAGATAAGCCGACAGATTTTTATAGAGGGAAAAAAAGAATATTTCCTACTGAGATAAGAGACATTCTAGTGAGAATTCCTGATGATGAATTGAGAAAAATAGGGGTTGATCCTAAAAGCACACGTCCAGAATGGGCTGTTTTAACTTCTTTGTTAGTTCCTCCTGTAACTGTTCGTCCGAGTATTATTCTTGAAACAGGAGAAAGATCAGAAGATGACTTGACTCATAAATTGTCAGATATTATAAGAGCAAATCAAAGACTCTGGGAGAATTTAAACGCAGGAGCTCCAGAAGTTATTATTGAAGATTTATGGGATTTATTGCAGTTTCATGTTACAACTTTTTTTGATAATACAGTATCAAGAATTCCTCCTGCAAGACATAGAAGCGGACAGCCTTTAAAGACAATAACAGAAAGAATAAAAGGTAAAGAAGGAAGAATAAGAAAAAACCTTGCTGGTAAAAGAGTTAATTATTCAGCAAGAACAGTTATTTCTCCTGATCCTCATATAGCAATAAATGAAGTTGGAGTTCCTTATGAAATAGCCACAGTTGTAACAGTGGCTGAAGTAGTTAATGACCTTAACATTGAAAAATTAAAAAAGTTAATTAAAAACCGAGATAAATATCCTGGAGCAAATTACATAATAAGACCAGATGGAAAAAGAAAAAAAATAACTGAAGAATTAAAAGAGGAAATAATTCAGGAATTAGAACCAGGATATAAAGTTGAGAGGCATTTGCAAGATGGAGACATAGTATTATTCAACAGGCATCCAAGTCTTCACAAAGGAAGTTTAATGGCTCATTTTGTTAAAGTT
>CAYLHY010000020.1:5707-11114 GCA_964383885.1 Candidatus Woesearchaeota archaeon | reverse complement strand
TACGAAACTTAAAAGAGGAAATAGAATACAAAACAACTATTACCTCAAATGAATTTACTGAACTTAGTTTAGAAAAACCATTTCAAGGAAAATGGGAAATAATTGCAATGGCTGAATTAAAAAATGACCTTTTAATTGAATCTAAGGAAATTTATATTTCAAATAAATCTTCAAATCTCTCAATTTCAAAAAATTCAGCATTGAATAACTCCTTAAATAATTCTAATGAAAAGAAAACTTATTCTCCTTTAACTAGAACATACTTTATTTTAGAAAAAGGCATTCCTGAAGATTCTTCTGAGAAAAATTGCCTTATTTATTCTTTCATACTTTTTATTATGATTCTTTTCATACTTACTTATTTAAAAAGATATAGAATTGAGAGATAAGTCAAAATGAATCTTTATTGACTTCTTTCAATATTTTTCTAAAAAATTAATAAGCGGAGGGTGGGACTCGAACCCACGAATATCCGCTCTGCAGGCGGATGCAGTAGCCGCTGTGCCACCTCCGCATTATTTTTCAAAAATAAACTCTATATTTAAACCTTACATTTCTCAATTTTTTTCAGCATTTTTTGAATTCTGCCACATATTATCTCCAGGTTTTCCTAGTGAAAGAGCATTAACAGGACACACTTCCATACAACAAAAACATCTTATGCATTTTCTTTTATCAATAATTGGATAAGGTTTAAGAGTTATTGCTTTTGCAGGACAGTGTTTTGCACATGTTCCACATTTAATACATTTTTCAATATCGCATACAATTGGCTGTTCTCTTGAAAACAATCTTCTTAATTTAGATTTAAGACTTAACTCTCTAGGTTTTTTAAAGTGAATAACAGGAAGTTTCTTAAGCCCTTTTAATTCAAAACCATATCCTGTATAAAGCCCTCTTTTTACAGAAAATTTAATTGCAGGAATTTTTTTAGGATTAAAATCCATTATTTTTGAGGCAGCAATGTCTAACGCAACAGTGTCTTTACTAGCAAGGATAAATCCTGATTTTTTTTGTTCTCCAGATGCAGGGCCATGCCCTTCCATTCCTACAACTCCGTCAAGAATATTCAATTTAACTTTGTCTTTAACATTCTGATAAATATCAACTAAAATTTCAGAAAACTTATTTCCTCCTGCTTTTTTATGAAATCTTTGTTTAAGCCCTCCAGGAATCAATCCATAAAGATTCTTTATTCCTAAAGTCACTCTTGCTAAAGAATGAGTCTTCATTTTTGGAATATTAACAATTAAATCAACTTTTTTAACAATCTCTGCTATAGGAAATGTTTTTAGAATTTTTGACTTATTATCATGAATTTTAATTAATTTCTCTTGTTCAAATATAATTGGTTTTTTATTGAAAGAATATTCTTTAGCAATTTTTTCAATTCCTGATTTTTTAAATGCTTTATCAGTATTCATGAAACTGCTCTCTCCTATGTAGATTTTTGCATTAACTTTTTTGAAAATCTTGCATACAGCTCTAACTACAGAAGGATGAGTAGTTATTGCTATTTGATTTTTTTCATAACTTCCAAGAATATTTGGCTTGATTAAAATTTTTTTATTCCTGTAATTTTCAGGATTAAATTCAATTAATTTTAATGCCTTAGAAACAGCCTCATCTATTTTTTTCTGAGAATAATCCTTACATTTAACAACTGAAACCTCTTTTATTTGCTCTTTTATTTGCATTTTAATTATGAATGCGGAGGCAAGGATTCGAACCTTGGTAGGCACTAAGCCAACAGGTCCTAAGCCTGTCCCGTTTGACCACTCCGGCACCTCCGCGTCTATAGGAGAGGGCTTAGCCAGAATCTCATAGAGATGTTCTGAGCCTGACCACTCCGGCACCTCCGCGTCTATAGGAGAGCGACACCTTTGCGTTATGCTTATTATAAATATCAAATTAGCATATAAAAAACTTTAGAATAACTAATTAAAATCAATAAAATTATTTACTCTTTCTTTTAGATTCTTTTTGTTTAATTTTATCTTCAAGATGCAATTTCTCAATCAATTCCTTATACCTGTTTCTTATTGTTACTTCAGTAATTCCAGCTATATCAGCAACCTCTCTCTGAGTTTTTTTCTCATCATTCATCAATGCAGCAACATACAAAGCTGCTGCTGCTATGCCTGCTGGCCCTCTTCCAGAAGTTAATTCAACTTTTTCAGCATCTTTTAAAACTTTCAAGGCATCATTTTGAGTTTTCGGAGATAATTTCAAAACACTTGAAAATCTTGAAATATAATCTTTTGGAGAGCTTTGCTTGATTTTAATTCCAAGTTTTCTTATTATAAACCTATAAGTTCTTCCAATTTCTTTTCTTTCAATATCAGAAGCAGTTGCCATTTCATCTAAAGTCCTTGGAATATTATAAGACCTGCATGCTGCATAAAGGCATGCTGCAATCACTGATTCCATGCTTCTTCCCCTCACAAAACCTCTTTGCAAAACATAATTGTAAATTCTTGATGCTTCATCTCTAACAACATTAGGTAAATTCAAATAAGAAGCAATAACTCTAAGTTCTGCCATAGCTAATCTTAAATTTCTTTCAATGCTAGTAGAAACTCTTTCCTGCCATTTTTTTAATCTTAAAAACTTTCTAGTCTGCCCTGGTTGCTCTAATTTGTATATATCTGAAATTTCTCCAACATTAGTTGTTAACCCTTTGTCAAATTTCTGCATAGACATAGGAGCTCCACCTCTTCCTTTTTTCTCTGTTTTATCAAATTTTCCAGAGAGGTCTATTCCTGTATCAACCATCTTTTCTTCAACAACTAACCCACAATCATTACAAATAACCTCTCCAAGATGAGGATCATGAGTGAGGTTTATACTTCCGCATTCAGGACATCTTTTTATGCCAGTCATTTTAAAGAACTTTAAATTAAGATTTATAAATGTATCGTAAGATTTATAAAGAAATTTTATTTAAAAAGCTTTCTATTTTTATAATTATGAACAAATGGTAAAAACCAAAACAATATTAATTTTAATTAAATTTATTTTAAAAGAACCCCATTAACTATTCCTTCTTGACTAGGTCTATTAGTTACCTTTACTTTTCCGAGTTCTGTTTCTAAAATTGTTCCTTTTGTAATTATATTCTGTCTCGCAAGAAATCTGTTAGAAGGAGTCTCTAAAACGTTTTTAATTTCAATTTTTTTAGATTTGCCTTTTTCATCAAATACATTCACATACTTTGCTTTTAACAGAAAAGTCTTTTTATTTCCTCCTCTCACTCTTTTTGTTTTTCTTTTTTCTTCTTCAGATAATTTAACAATTCTTCTCTGCCCAGCTAATTCGTATTTTTTCTTTTTTCTGCTTTTAATGTATTTTCCTCCTGAAATTTTTCTTCCTTTTTTCATTTTTTACTTCAATAAAATTTAAAATTCATTTAAATAGGTTTCTATTTTTTAGATTTGCAAAGAATCCTCTAAAAATCAAATTAAATATAACTTTAGACTTTTTTTGCAATCAGCTGGGAAAAATTTAAATAATCCATAGAATTGTTTTCGTTATGCCTCAAAATTTTGATCAATATGAAATTAAGGAGAATGACCTTGTCTTAACAATTCAAAAAAGTATGTTAGATGGCTCATTAAAAGGGATAATGTTTCTATATGGAGGCAAAGATGGTTTATTAATAATTGGGAAAAGAGCAATTGAATTAAGACCTCCCATTAATTTTTATTGGTTAGAAATGCCTCAACCTAAAAGATTAGAAAGTACCTGGGAGGATGGACATTTTAGAATTTCATCAACAGCAGAAGAAATATATGTTGGTTTAAAAGAAGTTAAAAGAGGTCTATTATCATATCCAGAATTTGAAGCATATGGTGCTGTTGCAGATTATTATGCAAGACTTCAACCAAAATTAAGCAGATTTCATGATTAATACTTATTCTAAGGCATCAAAATTCAAGTGGGCAAAATTTAATCTGCAAAAAGTTTATAAAATTAGTTTACAAAAAAGAATCATGGCAAATGGTATAGATAGACCTTTGGATTTGTTGAACAACTCTAAGGGAAAAGAAGTTTTAGTGCAATTAAAAGGAGATAAACAATTTGTTGGAACTTTAGTTGCATTTGACATCCATATAAACTTAGTGTTGGACAACACCAAAGAGATGCAAGGAGGAGAGATGAAAAAAAGTTTAGGATTAACTTTTTTAAGAGGAGACACTATAATTTTTGTATCTCCTGCATCTACTGCCTTAAAAGAAGAATAAGCGTTATACCTGTTGATTTTCGCAAGGTAGAATTCTTAAACGCTTAAAAAAATTAATATAGTGATAACTTTCCTATTTTAAAAGTATTTTAATATTCACAATTTATTTAAATTAAGTTTGTTTCATCTTAACATGATAAAACTAACTTTCTTAGGAACAAGTGATGCAATTCCAACAGCCAAGAGAAACCATACATCTATTCTTTTAACATATAAAAATGAAAATATTCTAATTGATTGCGGTGAAGGAACTCAAAGACAATTTAAAAAAGCTAAAATATCTCCAACAAAAGTAACCCGTATTTTAATAACTCATTGGCACGGAGACCATGTTCTTGGGATTCCAGGATTACTGCAGTCACTAGCATTAATGGGATACAATAAAACTCTTTTTATATACGGCCCAAAAGGAACAAAAAAATTCTTTAAAAAAATTTTTGAAACTTTTGTTTTCACAGGAGAAAAATATCCTATAGAAATAAAAGAAGTTTCAGGAAAATTTCTTGAAACAGACGAATTCACTTTAAACGCTGAAAAAATGTCTCATAAAACTCCTTGTAATGCTTATTCTTTTATAAAAAAAGGACAAATAAGAATTGATAAAGAAAAATTAAAAAAATTCAAAATACCGTCGATACCTCTTTTAAAAAAATTAAAACAAGGAAAAAGCATAACTTATAATGGAAAAACCTATCCCTCAAAACAACTAACTTACCAAGAAAATCCTAAAAAAATTTCATTTGTTTTTGATACAAAAATCAACAAAAAAATAATTCCTTTTGTTAAAAATTCTGATGTTTTAATAAGCGAAGCTACTTTCAGCCAGGAATTAAAAGAACTTGCGCAAGAATATAATCATCTTACTTCACAACAAGCAGCTGAGATTGCAAAAAAATCCAAAAGTAAAAAATTAATTCTAACACATATAAGTCAAAGATATGAAAAAAATCTCGACATTATCTTAAAAGAAGCTAAAAAGGTTTTTAAAAATACTTTCCTTGCGAAAGATCTTGATGTTTTAGAGATTGATTGAGTTTAATTTTCTAAAAAATAAACAAACAAACACTTTTAAATATAGAAATTTCTTATGATTTTATATTGTTATGTCAATGCCTCGGTAGCTCAGTCTGGATAGGCTCAGAATCAGAGATTCTGGCTAAATCC
>CAYLHY010000020.1:5333-5607 GCA_964383885.1 Candidatus Woesearchaeota archaeon | reverse complement strand
ATTCTGGCTAAATCCATACATGAGAAAACATGCCTCGGTAGCTCAGTCTGGATAGGCTCAGAATCAGAGATTCTGGCTAAATCCATACATGAGAAAACATGCCTCGGTAGCTCAGTCTGGATAGAGCGACTGCCTTCTAAGCAGTAGGCAAGCAAAGATACTGCTTTGCCAAAGAAGAAAGCAGTAGGTCGCAGGTTCGAATCCTGTCCGGGGCATTTTTATGAATAAAATCAGAAAGGGTAGGATTAGTTAATTATTTTAAACTAAAAGGAAA
>CAYLHY010000020.1:0-5233 GCA_964383885.1 Candidatus Woesearchaeota archaeon | reverse complement strand
ATTCGCAAAAAAACCTTGGTTGTTTTGCTTCGAATCCTGTCCGGGGCATTTTTATGAATAAAATCAGAAAGGGAAGGATTAGTTAATTATTTTAAACTAAAAGGAAAATTCGCAAAAAAACCTTGGTTGTTTTGCTTCGAATCCTGTCCGGGGCATTTTTATTAAAAGACAAAAAGGATAGGATTAGTTAATTATTTTAAACTAAAAGGAAAATTCGCAAAAAAACTTAAATTCAAGGAATTCCAAGAATTATTAACTTCCTTTATATACGCAAACATCTCTAACATCATTTATAGTAACATAAGTGTTTTCTCCTGGACATTCAGTTTTATATTCTGTCCAATAAAAACAACCATCTAACAAGGATTTAATTGTCCCCTCTGAAAATTCTTGAAGAGGAGTGTTAATAAAATGTTCAGTTTCACCAGAAGAAATAGAATCTGTATCGCAAAAAAGTTGTTCAGTTCCATGTTTGATTGCAATTCCTACGCCTTTTTCTTTTATTTTGTCAATCACTTCTTTAATAGTTTCCTTGCTGTTAACTTCTATTGTTTTAAGTAAACCAATTTGTTCATAAACTCTCATAGACTCCTTTTCAGCCTTTTGGCTGGCTAAGGGATATGTTTTTTGACACAATTCAACTAAATCAAATTCTAATTTAGAATTTCGAGGAATGTAATTTTGATTATCCAAACTAATAATTTTTAATTCTTTTTTTGCAGATAAAGGATACTCTATATTTCCTGTTGGAGTTAATATATATCTTTGAAATCTATAGGAAATAGGATCATGGCAAATCCATAAGAAAAGATCATTAGGATCAACATAAACACGCATTTTATCTACATTTTTATTCAAAGAATATCCTTCAGAATCATCATAATTCAATGCGTAAACATTTGGAACTAATCTTAAGGTATTTAGAGTATATCCAATAAATGTTTTTTCTCCAACCCTCCCAAGTCTAATAGTAACTTTATTTGGAATTTCATGCTCTACTGTATAAAAATTACCTAATTCATACCCTTCAGGATGTGTGGTGCTGTAAAACAAATTTTTATCACCTTGTAAAATGACCTCTCCTCCAGTTCCCTTGTTGAAAATTCTTCCATCAACTTTTCCTGTAATAATTATTCTTCCTCCAGACATTTTATTTCCGACATCACCATTAACATCTCCAGTAATATTTATCTCACCTCCCTTCATTCTATTTCCAATATTTCCGTTAACGTTTCCATTAATTTCTATAGTTCCGCCTTGCATAAAAGCTCCTACTTCTCCTGTAACCTCTCCATTAATAATAATTTTTCCTCCTTTCATTCTTGTAGCTATTCTATTATTTTCAAGTAGAGGCTGATTTAAAGAAACATCATCAAGAATCATTGTCCCCTTACTTAGATACTTTCCAATCTCTCCTGCTGTAATTTTCCCAATAATTCTTAATTGCCCTTCAAAAAAATTTATTTCCCCAAGTTTCATGGCGTTGTATTTGTTAGTGTCAATATCTCCGACATCAACTGTCACATCTGCTCCTAAATCTAATAAAGGTTTAACTCTGTTTAGATTACTTGTACTATTGATCCACACACTCTTGTCTAAGCACAGATTCGTAAAATCTAACCTTAAAAAAGACTTCTTTAAAAAAATACAGCCAGTCATCCCTGATTTAATCAACCCTTCACTAATTTTTTTGCACTCTTCTTCATCGCAAAAATTTAATGCGCCTTCTCCGCAAGCACTGCATTTTCCTGTTCCAACTGCTGTTGATTCTTCCTCTTCAGAAATTTCAACCAAGCTCTTGTAAAGTCTAGTCAACTGATTATGAAAATAAATATCTAATGCAAGTTCATAGTAAACATTTGCCCTTAAATCAATTAATCTTGCTTTTTGTGATTGAAGAAAAACTTTGTTAAAAAAGTTCGTTATCTCATTTATTTTCTCTTCTGGATCAAAAATTTTATCAATCCTCTGATACTCTCTTTCAAACTCATTCGGATCAATCCATTTTCCTTCTTCTTTAAGAACATTCAATGCATTTTCTTTTAAACTTTCTAAAGTTTCATTTTCAATTTGAGTATTTTTAATAATATCCTTAATTGTAGAAGTGTCAAGCCAGCACTTAAGCCTTTTATCATCGCAATAACCTACTTCCACCCATCTTGATTTTTCTGTACCTACATAAGGATCAGAACCTTTCCCAGGATTTTCAGTTGCACAAACTCTTGTAATTCCGTAATTATAAATCTGCGGATTAACTGCTTCTTCAGCGGCTCCTCCTACACTCGGAGTTAAGAAAGTCAAAGGAGTAACACTTCCAGAGACACACTCTTTCTCAGAAGTAATGTCTTTTTTTGTTAATTGCTGTCTCTTATATTCATCAGAAACATAATTCAATGCAAAAGAAGTTGATACTGATTTAAATCCACACTCTTCCTGGCCATTAACATTAATGCATAATTGATTATATCCAGAAGGAGCTGTGAAATCCTTAGTTTCAGAAACATATTCTCCTGTAGGAATATATCCTTGAGAAACAAATCTTGTAGGAGCAAATAAAGCACCTTCTTTGCTTGTTTTTAAATACACCTTATAAAAAGCTCTTCCTTGTTTTCCTGCATAAATATGATAAAACACCTTGTAATGTGAAATAGGTGGATTTGTAGTAGTGGTGAAAGGTATTTCTTCAATTCTTCCATGGAATTGAGGAGGTGAATCTGGTTCAGTTAAAGAATCTAACATATCTGAAAAATCAGGACCAGTTCCAGAGATAAAACTCTTACAAATAAAACTTCCAATTTCCTCCATTGTTCTTGCCTTAAATGCCTTATAAGAAGCTGCAGAATAATAACTTGTGAAAAAGTTAAATGATTTTTTTGCACTAGCCCATGCACTCTGAACACTTAAATACTCTCCTCCACCTCTTGCTACTCCTCCAACAAACACCCTCTCTATTATTCCTGGAATTACTCTATCTAATAAAGGAACTGCCTGCCTCCAAAACAACTCGCACACACTTACGCTAAATATTTCATCGCATATTCCAGTCATTTTTCCTGAGTCAAGACTTTCTTGCAAGCAATCTCTAAAAGATTTTAATATTGAAAGATATCCTTCAACTCCAGCATTTATTCCAGAAACACATAAAGGAATATAAACTCCTTCTCCCCAATTAGGTAAGCATAAGAATATTCCACCAACAACTCCTGTTTGAATAACATCATCTACAGGATAAGCTCCTCCAAAATCACACCTGCTTGGAGGGCAAATCACAGGATCACAAACATTAAATAAAATCTGGCAATCCCTAGGAGACATAAAATCCTGACACTGAAATCCTGAAATTGCAGCTGCAGTTGCTCCTACTTTTAAAACCTGATCAAAAATCTTAACTTGAGTAGCTCCTTTTTTATAACTTTTAGATGCTATTTCTATTGCTCTAGTAGCTCTTTGAACTAATTTCAATGATTCTTCTTTGCTTAATCCAGGAAACTGATTATAAGGTTGTCCTGTTGCAAAATTAATCATTCTGCATGTATCATCTCCAAAATCATTTGATAAAAAGTCAATTCTATTGTTGCTTCCAACATTGCATAAGTAAAAGTTATTCACTTTTCCAGATTTATCATAACCTCTTAAAGGTCCTGAAAATACAGGCTTCACAGCAGCATACCATCCATTCTTAATATCAAAAGGAACAATAGAAGGCTTTCCTTCAAAGCTTGGTCCAGCACTTGCTCCAAAGTATTGGACTTCTGGATTTTTAATTATATTAGAATATGCATTTGGCTTAAACGAGAACTTTTTATTAATACTTTCTTTAATTTCTAAACCTGCTTCTTTGTATCCTGAATCAGTTTTCTCATAAACCTTATCTAAAACATACTCTCCTTCTTGTTTTTCAAAAGCAAGATAATAAATCTGGTTGTTATATTTAACTGCCTGAGTCTCAACTTTTTTTCCATTAATTTCCACATTTGAAAGCTTTAAAGGAACAACTTTTTTATCTCCAGATAAATCTAAATTAACAAAAGTTTTTCTAACTTCTTCTGGAATTTTATTAATTTCTTCAAATTGTTTTAAATTATTACTAAGTTCAGTTATTTTTTTATCTAGATTTTCTTGTGCAAGTTCTTTTATTCTTTCATTATCTGATTGAGCAAGTTGAGAATTTAATTCTAATTCCCTTAAATCTTCTACACTTATTTTGTCTAATTTATCTGAGTAGTTATTTAAGATCTCTCTCAATTTATTGTCTTTTTTTAAATCTTTAAAGTACTCCTCTTTAAATCCTGTTGTATTAACAATATCCTCTGAGAAAAGCCCTCCTCTTCTAATAACATGTTTTTCTTGAATGGATTTAATTTTATTATTTTGCTCTTCTAAAATTCTTGCATATTCATCAACATCTTGTTCAATTAAAGCTGAGTTTTTAGTTAAGCATTCATTCACAGTAGAGTAATCTCCTTTATCAACCATTTTAGAACATTTTTCCATCCATCCTCCAGGACCTCTCATAACTTTATTTCTTGCAATTCCTTTTCCTCCAATATTAGCTAAAAAATTCTTAACTATTAAAGCAGCTCCAACACCCAAACAAGCTTTTTTCATGTTCTCAGTGAATTTATTAAGCTTATTGGAGATTTTTTCCCACTCTTCAATGCTTTTGTTTAAATCTTCTATTAATTCCTTGGTTTTTTCAGGAGAAAGTTGTATGCCTCTTTTTTCAATTCCTATTTTAAATGAAAAATTACTTGCAGAACCAACATTATGTATTGAAGGAATTACAGAAACTCTTGCTTCTTTTGTCAAATTAACTTTTTCAAGAGTAAAAACATAACCTCTAACAAATTCAGGTTCATTTAACTTAAGAGTTATTGTTTCTTTAAAAAATCCTTTTACTTTTTCTTTTAAATTCTCTGATTTTAAGGATACTTTTATCTTTGCTGCATTTTCTTTTAAATCAACTAATTCAACATAATCTCCATTTAAATTTCCAGCAGGAACCTCTTTTTCAAGATACAATCTAAAAGTCTCTCCCTTTGGATTTTTAACAAATATTTTTGCTCCATAATCTTCAAACCCTGGTTCATCTATTCCTAAAAAAGAAATCTTTCTTAATTTACCATTAACAAATGCATATCCTACAGAAGATTTTTGATTAGAAGTTAATGCGTTTTTTTTGCAATATCTGTCCTTTACTTCTTTATAAAGTTCTGAATCAGGATACTCTCTT
>CAYLHY010000019.1:8362-11209 GCA_964383885.1 Candidatus Woesearchaeota archaeon | reverse complement strand
ACAATCAGAGGATTAATATCTAAAGAGTCTATTTCTGGATATTTTTCACTTAATTTGCATAACTTAATTAAAATCTTTTTTACATTTTTGTTTTCACTTAGTTCATCAAAACCCTTGACATTGCAAACCCTAAACTCAATATCTTTTAATTTCTCTGCTTTGCTTCCTCCTTTTCCAAAGCCAACAACAAAACCAAAATCATTTGTTTTTTTTAATCCAACTAAAAATTCTCTGCCTTTAACTTGTTCTTGAATTAAAACCCCTTCAAATCCTCTGATTTTTTTTAATTCATTAAATGCTTTCAAAGCTTCATTGTAGTTTTTAATTCCTAGTTTAACTCCTTTAATTTTAGTTTTATGAATAATTTTCTTAGAAGAAATTTTCATTACAACAGGAAACCTGAATTTTTTTAAAACTGTTTTTATTTCAGATTCTTTTTTTGCAAAAGCAGTGTTTATTACATTAAATCCTTGTTTTTTAAGAAAATTCTCTGCCCTCTTTTCAGTTAATATCTTCATAAATTCAAAACAGAATATATTTATATATACCTTTCTATCTAAGAAAATGAACAGATTAAAAAACTTCTTTTATCCAAAAACAATTGCAGTTATTGGTGCAAGCAATAATCCTGAAAAAGTTGGAAACATATTAATGAAAAAACTTGAATTTTTTAAAGGAAAGGTAATACCAATTAATCCATACAGAGAAGAAATCAACAACAAAAAAACCTATCCCAGTGTTTTAAAATATCCTAAAAAAATTGATTTAGCGATTATAGCAATTCCTGCAGAATCAGTAAACAAAGTTCTTGTTGAATGCGGAAAAAAGAAAATAAAAAATGTTATTATAATTTCAGCTGGATTCAGTGAAACAGGAAATGAAAAACTAGAGAAAGAACTCATCTCAACAGCAAAAAAATACAAAATGCAGATTTTAGGTCCTAATTGCTTCGGAGTTGCAAATCCTTATTCAAATCTTGATTCTACTTTTTCAAATTTTAATGTTTCTTTTAAAAAAGGAAATATAGCTTTTATAAGCCAAAGCGGCGCATTATTCAGTTATATTTCAGATTTTTCAAAAAATAAATTTTCAGGTTTTGTCAGTTTAGGAAATCAAGCAATGCTTACTTTTACTGACTTCATAAATTATTTTAACAAAGACAAAAAAACAAAAAAAATTATTCTTTACATTGAAAGATTAAAACAAGGAAAAGAGTTTATTAAAGCATGCCAAAAATCAAAAAAACCAATTATTGTTGTCAAAGCAGGAAAAACAAAAGAAGGAACAAAAGCAACACTAAGCCATACAGGAAGTCTAGCAACAGATTATAGAATTTACAAAGGAGCTTTTAAACAAGCTAAAGTAAAAGTTGTTGATAGTTTAGCAGAAGCTTTTTCAATAAAACCTGAAAAAATTAAAATAAAAAATAAAAAAATAATCATAATCACAAATGCAGGAGGCCCTGCTTCTTTACTCGCAGATAAATTATCCAAACAAGGTAAAGAAATAAAAATAAAAGACTTATTAGGAACAGCATCTGCAGAAAACTATAAAAAAGCTTTGAGAAAAATAAAATCAAATGCAAAACTTCTCGTTGTTTTGACTCCTCAAAGAATGTCTCAGCCTTTAGAAACAGCTAAAATTCTGCCAAAAAAAGCAATTGCATGCTTTCTTGGAGATAAGTCAGTAAGAAGTGCAATCAAAATATTAAAAAATAAAGGAATTAAGTATTACACTAAGTGCTGTTAAATTTAAAATGTCAGGAAAAAATCAAAAACTTACAAAAAAACAAAAACTCAAAGCTTCTGCAGTTAGATTCAATAATGAATTAAGAAAAACATTAAATACAGCTATTGTTGCAGCATTTAGTTTTCTTATAGCACTAACATGGAGAGACCTTATAACAGAATACGTTAACACTCTAACATCAATATCTCCTCTTCAAGGAAATTTAATAAAAGCCTTAATTGTCACAATTGTAGGAGTAGCAGGAATTTTAATGACAACATTTCTTATTAAAAAACAAGAATAATGAATAACAGTAACAGATGAAAAAACAAGAAAAAATCAAAAAAATTCTGAATATTTTATTTAGAAAATATCCTTCTAGTGAAAAAACAACTCTAAATCGCAAGGATTCTTCTTGAGGCATTTTCAAGTAAATGAATTTCATCGTTATAAACCCTAAACCAATCCCTCATCTCATCTTGACTCAAGGTTGAATAAATATGCCATTTTTTATTTAAGAATTTATTTGAATAATCTTCTATTAATTTTTTCCCCAGTCCGATAAACCAAAGCAAAGATGCTCCCATTCTGAATTTCTAAAAAAATATAACTTATCTGAAATATCTCTCATTTTTTCCCTAATAGATTGTAAATCACTTGGCAATGCAGGAGCAACAACATCGCAAACATAACCCAATGCGTTGCACTGTCTTTCTCGAATAGCAAATTTTACTAAACCAGAAATATCATATTCTATTGTCACCAAGTCCAATACAAAATATTTTATAGTAGTGTCTTTTCTTGATTCAATAAATTCCTTTATTAATTCATCCTCAGAGACATCTTTTTTATCTTTAAAAGATAGATGACAACTTTTAATTAAACTTTTATTCATAAATATAAATACAAAAAAAATTATATAAATCTTTTCTAAATAATCTTTTAAAAATAGAAATTAAAAAAGCAGATAACTTTTTAAATGAATTTTTCTGTTTCTTTACTATGAAAAGAAGTTCAAGAAGATGGAAAAAGAAAAGGCAGATGCGTTGGAAATGGCAGCGTAAAAGACTGAAAAAAGAAAAGCATAAAAGAAAAATAAGAAGATCTAGATAATTCTAA
>CAYLHY010000019.1:0-8262 GCA_964383885.1 Candidatus Woesearchaeota archaeon | reverse complement strand
AAGACTGAAAAAAGAAAAGCATAAAAGAAAAATAAGAAGATCTAGATAATTCTAATGATAATTCCAATTAAATCAACTATAATTCAAACCATAACATAAAAAATCTATAATAATTTAATATCATAATCTTTATAAGCCAGATTGATAAATAATTTCTATGGTATCAAAGATTTGGACTGAAAAGTTCAGACCTTCAAAATTCAGTGAAGTTGTTGGACAAGATGAGATAATAAAAAGAGTGGAATCCTTAACAAAATCATTGAATATTCCCCACTTGCTTTTTGCAGGCCCTGCAGGAACAGGAAAATCAACTCTTGCATTGATAATAGTAAAAGAACTTTTTGGAGATGCTTGGAAAGAAAATTATCTAGAGTTAAATGCTTCTGATGAAAGAGGAATCAACATTGTAAGGGAAAAAGTAAAGAATTTCGCGAGAACCAAATCTCTTGGAAAAGTGCCTTTTAAAGTAATATTTTTAGATGAAGCAGATGCTCTTACACCAGAAGCTCAGCAGGCATTAAGAAGAACTATGGAAAATTACTCTGCAACTTGCAGGTTTATTCTTTCATGCAATTATTCTAGTAAAATTATAGACCCTATTCAAAGTCGTTGTGCAATATTCAGATTTAAACTCTTAGAAAAAAAAGATATTGAAAAAGTGATTAATACCATAATAGAACAAGAAAAATTAACAATAACTCCAGAAGCAATGGAGATTCTTTATGAAGGAAGTGAAGGTGACTGCAGACGTGCAATAAATCTTTTACAAGCAACTGCTTCAATCTCCCCTTCAATAACTCCTGACTTAGTATCAACAATAATTTCAAACACTCGTCCAAAAGACATCAGAATAGTTTTAGATTATGCTCTCGCAGGTGATTTTCAAAAATCAAGAGAAAAGCTTTTAGATGTTATGCTTAAAGAATCTATTTCAGGGCAGGATGTTGTTAAAGCAATCCAGAAAGAAATTTGGAATCTTCCAATTGAACCAGAGATTAAAGTCAAATTAACAGAAAAAACAGGCGAAGTGGAATTCAGAATTATTGAAGGAAGTGATCCTTTTATACAATTGCAATCTCTTCTAGCAAGTTTTGTATTAGCTGGATTAGGAAAAGATTAAATGTATTAAACTGCATTTAACTAATTTAAAATAAAAAATAAAATGCCATGGGTTGAAAAATATCGTCCTAAGAATTATTCAGACATAAAAGGACAAAGTCAAGCAATAAATAAAATAAAAAAATTCATAGAAGAATTTTATCTTGGAAAATTAACAAGAAAAAAGAAAAAAGCTATGATTCTATACGGCCCTCCTGGAACAGGTAAAACAACTATAGCTCATGTTATAGCAAATGAAACCTCATCAGAAATATTTGAATTAAATGCTTCTGATTTTAGAGATAAAGAAAAACTAAAATCTATTTTAAGACCTGCAATTGAACAAAAATCTTTGACTAAAAAAAATAAAGTAATACTGATAGATGAAGCTGATGGTATATCTTCTGTAGATAAAGGAGGCTTAAGTGAATTAATATCCTTAATTGAAGAAACAACTTATCCTGTAATAATAACTGCAAACGATGTATGGAGTAAAAAACTTGCTCCTCTAAGGCAGAAATGTGAATTAATACAATTAAAGGAAATTGACTACAACACAATAAAAAGCGTTTTATTTGACATTCTAAGAAAAGAAGGCTTATTTATAGATAACAAAATAGTCACAAGCATAGCAATAAAGGCAAAAGGAGATATAAGAGCTGCAATTAATGACCTTCAAACAATATCAAAATTAAAAGGCAAAGATTTAAATCCAGATGAGATTAAATTCGATGAAAGAAACAAAGAAGTGGATATTTTCAGTGCTTTAAGATTTATTTTTAAAGGAAAACCCTCTTCTGAAACTTTGAAAATTTTTGATTCTGTTCAAATGCCAATAGATGAAATAATTTTATGGGTAGAAGAGAATATTCCTGCAGAATACAGTGATGTTGAATTAGCAAAAGCTTATGAATTACTAGGAAAAGCAGATATCTTCAAAAAAAGAATTTACAGGCAGCAATATTGGAGATTTTTAGTATATGAAAATGCGTTACTCAGCTATGGGATTTCTTCTGTGAAAAAAAATACAAAAATAGGATTTACTAATTACAAAAAACCTTCAAGAATACTAAAAATCTGGCTTAATAATCAAAAAACATCAAAGAAAAAGTCAATTGCTAAAAAATATGCAGAGTTGGTTCATATTGGACAAAAACGTGCACTAAAAGAATTTCCAATAATAAAGGAAATAATAAAATCAGATAAAGAAATTCAAGAAAAATTAGGATTAGATGAAGATGAATTAGCTTATTTGAAACAAGAATAGCCAAAAAATTCCATAATTCACAGTATTACAAATTTACGAATAATTTATATTTAATGTATTCTTTTAAAAATTATGAATAAACAAGAATTAATCAAAGAAGTTAGAAGCTATCTTGAATGTTTCAAAAAAATAAACAAAAAAGATGAAAAAATATTAGAAGCTATTTCTAAAGTTGACAGAAAAGATTTTATGCCGAAAAACAAAGAATTAGCTTATGAAAATGAAGCTATTCCTATAGGCTACAATCAAACAATTTCCCAGCCATCAACAGTTGCTAGAATGCTTTCTCTTTTAGAACTCAAAAAAACAGATAAGGTTCTTGAAATAGGAGCTGGAAGTTTATGGAATGCTGCACTTTTAAGTTTTTTAGCAAGAAAAGTGACAACTCTTGAAATATTAAAACCTCTTGTAGAAAGAGCAAAGAAAAAAATCAAAAAATTAAAATTAAAGAATATAATAATAAAACAACAAGATTTCAGAAAAATAAAAGAAAAATTTAATAAAATAATATTCACAGCTGGCATTACTTCAGAACAGGATTATATTATAGAAAATTACGCAAAAACGCATTTAAAAAATAATGGAACTCTTGTCTGTCCTCATCAATCTGGCCCGTTGATAGTTATCAAAAAAGAAAAAAACAAATTAAAAATACAATATACAAAAGAACATTATGTATTTGTTCCTTTAATCTTAAGATAATTTTAAAATACTTAATAAATTTTAAGATAACTTTTAAAATAAAAATTATTTTTCTTTTTCTTTTTTAACAGTATAATACCATATCTCTGAATTTTTCCAATCATCTTTTTTTAAACCTGCTTTTAATGACAGATGTTCTAAAAATTCAACCTTATCTGGAAGCTCCTCCCATACTTGAGGAAGAAACGTAGCTTGAAAAAATTCTTTTTTCAAAATTATGCCATAATTTCTTTTTATTTTTCTTAAAAGTTCTTTAGAAGATTTAAAAGACAATTTTTTTGGCTTACTTAAAACTGATACTTCTATTTTTATATCTTTTAATTCTTCTTTTCTTAAAACAGGAAACCTAATATCATTAAATCCTGCATAAATTGCATTTTGAATTACATCCTTCCAAAGCTCTTGTTTTGCTTCTAAACTTCCAATACATCCTCTTAAAACATTATTTTTTGTTAAAGTCACAAAACTAGCTTTTTTCTCTGAGTATTTCTTTTTTGTTTTTTCATCTGGTTCAAAGATTTTTCCTTGAAAATATTCTTCTAAAGCTTTTCTTGCTAATTGAGTCAGTTTCATTCTAACGCATTTTAATTTTAAAATCTACTCAAATATTGCCTAAATAAACATATTTCAAATATTTCTCTCCTATTTCTTTTGCTTGTTTTAATTTTTCTACATCAGTTACTTTTTTATCAATCATTTTATACATTGGAAAAAATCTTGAGATATGCCAGGGAATATTTTTGTCTATAGAAGAAATAAACTTTGCAATTTTTTGAATCTCAGATTTAGAATCATTTTCTCCAGGAATTAATAAAGTAGTGATTTCTATATGAATGCCTTTTTTATATGCGTTTTTAATTGTTTCTAAAACTGGTTTTAATCTTGCTTTGCAATTTTTCCTATAAAACTTATCAGAAAAAGCCTTTAAATCAATATTCATAGCATCAATATACTTTCCAATGAAGTCTAAACATTCTTTAGTCATAAATCCATTTGTTACTAGTATATTTTTCAAACCTTTTTTCCTAGCTTCTATAGCAGTGTCTTTTACAAATTCAATAAAAATTGTAGGTTCATTATAAGTGTAGGCTATTGAAGAACATTTGCTTTTCAAAGCATTTTGAACTATTTGTTTAGGAGTCATTTTTTCTCCAAATAATCCCTCTAAATATTCTAAAGATTCCTGCGCTTGAGAAATTTCATAATTTTGGCAAAATCCGCACCTAAAATTACATCCAAAAGTTCCAATTGAATAAGCAAAAGTTCCAGGCATAAAATGATATAAAGGTTTTTTTTCAATAGGATCAACATTATGAGATATGACTCTGCCATAAACAAGAAGATATAATTTTCCATTAATGTTCTTTCTCACAAAACAAACTCCTGTTTTTCCCTCGCCTATAATGCATTTATGAGAACACGCAAAACACCTTACATTCTTGCTTTTTGAATTTTTATTTTTATATAATTTCTTATATAACTTGCATTCTTTCATCTTTATGGTTAATTATTAGTTAAATTTAATAATATTAGTAAGGTTTAAATATTTATGGAGTGGTATCCTCAAAATAAAAAAGAACTTGAAAAAACTCTAAAAAAATTTCTTTCTGCAAAATTAAAAATTAAAACTGAAATTCATGGCATAGTTGTTCCTCATGCAGGATACGAGTTTTCAGGAGAAATTGCAGGAAAAGCTTTTTCTTTATTAAAAAAAAGAAAAACAAATTCAGTTATTATTTTAGGTCCAAGTCACTACGTAGGATTTTATGGTGTTGCATTATTAAAAAAAATAAAAACTCCTTTAGGAGAAGTAATCTCAAAAAATAAAGATATAAAAGAAATTCACGGACTAGAAAAAGAACACTCTATTGAAAATCAAATTCCTTTTCTTCAAAAATTAGGATTTAAAGAGTTCATTCCAATAGTTGTTGGAGAGCTTTCAAATAAAGACATAAAGAAAATTGCAGAATGGCTTTCTGAACAAAATTCAATAATTGTTTTTTCAACAGATTTAAGTCATTTTTTGCCTTATGAACTAGCTATAAAAAAAGATAAACAAACAATAAAAATAATAGAAAAATTAGATTTTAAAAATTCTGAAAAAATAGATGCATGCGGAAAAAACCCTTTGTTGATTTTAATGCATTTATGCAAAATAAAAAAATACAAACCTAAATTAATAGAATATAAAAATTCTGGGGATATTACTAAAGACAAAAAATCAGTTGTAGGTTATGCTAGTTTTTATTTTTAAATATCTTAACCACAGCTGGCAGTTGCGCTTCCACTAGTGCTATATTTGTATCCAAATCCTGGGCTCGGAGTATTAGAAGATAATTCTTCTGAACATTCCTCAGGAGTATCATTAAATCCTGAACAAATAGTATCTAAAAAAGCACTTGAACTTCTTCCACTGCTGATTATCTGTCCATTAATTACTAATGTTGGAGACCCTCTTACACCATATCCTTGACTTAAATCAGAATCAACTTTATAATAATCTTCAACTCTATTTTCAATACAATCCTCCAACGAAACAGTATTTATTCCTGCTTCTGTTAAACATTTTGAATAATTAGCATCTTCTAAGAAACATTTCAAATAATTCAAGAATTTATCTGATTGTTCTTCTCTTATACAAATCTGTCTGAAATTTTCTTGAGTTTCTTTGTCACCATGCATTACATAATGAACAAACCTAATTGAACTGTCAATCTTATCTTTTAATAATTCAAAAACAGGAATAATGCCTTTTTCAGCTTGAGTTCCATAAGGACAATAACTCATTACAAATAATTCAACTTTAGGTTTATCTGATTTTGGAGCCTGAGGATTTTCATTTTGACTTTGAGATTTTTCATTGCTTTCAGAATCCAATGATAAAACTCCTTGCACAAGTGTTTTGCCGTCTTTAGTAACATATAAAGGAATGCTTTGACTTTTATAACTAACAATTACTTTGTATAAACCATATTCTTCTTCTACTTTAATTAATTCAACTCCTCCTCCTGTTTGAGAATTTGCCCAATCAACAACTGCTTTTCCAGCTTTTTCTTCTGAAATAACACTTCCAGTAATTGTTCCTTTCAATACAAAGAATAAAAGGACTAATACAACGATACCTAATATAATTGTAGAAATAATCCAAGGATTTTTCTTTGATTTTATTTGTTGAGTTTGTTGGGTTTCTTTAATTGTTTCTTTAGTTTCTTCTTCAGACATAGCCATAACAATAGGAGTGTCTTTAAAAACATTTTGGTGAAACTTTGAGCGGTGTTTTAACTTTTTGATTTTTATTATAATTATTTTTTTCTAACAAATAGAATATTAGTAAAACCTCCATTTTTAAATTTTGAGATTATTTGTTTGGAATTAATTAAATTTACGCTTTTATTATGTTCATTAATATTATATGGCTCAAAATTTTTTAATATTTCAAAAAGCTCTTCTGGTTTATATCCACATTTTTTAAGAAGAGCTGGAGAGAACTCTAAGATAATCTTAAGATTTTTATTTGCCATTATTATGTTTTGCATTCCTTTAATCGCCTTAATCTCTGCACCTTCTATATCCATTTTAATAAAATCAATTTTTTTATTTTTATTTTGAAAGAATGAATCTAATCTCACAGAATCTACTTCAATCGAATTCTTTTTTTCATTAGAATCATTATATATTTTATGTGCCCCAAAATTTTCTTTTTCTAAATAAAGTTTTACTTTTCCATCTTTATCTGAAACAGCTTTATTAATTGGTACTATGTTATTATAGCCATTTGCGTTTATATTTTTAATTAAAAGAGCGAAATTAGAAGGTTCTGGTTCAAAGGCATAAACCTTTCCTTTCTTTCCAACTAATTTAGCGAATAATAAGGAATAATATCCTATATTTGCACCAATGTCTAAAACGACATCTCCTTCCTTAACATTTTTTCGGATAATTTCACTTTCTACATCTTCAAAACTTTCATAAATTGAAAGATGTAAAGAATCATTAGCATCCAAAAAAATTTTATGTTTTTCTTTTTTTGTGATAATAAAATCTGGTTTAAATTTTGATCTTAAAAAAAGATTTAATTTATAAAAGATTCTAAAACTTCTTAATCTTTTCTTAAAATTTGTAGGTAAAAATTTTATAATTTCACGATATATTAAAAATATTTTTTTCATTTTATTCAACTTCAATTGGGCTCTTTAGATAAAATTTTTACAGCTTAATCCATTAAGAATTTATGCATTTTTAAAAATATTCTTATTTTCCACAAAACATATAACTATGGTTTATAAAATAGCAATAAAAAATTGAGATCAAATTAATTTCTGAGATTTTTAAAAAGGAATAATTTTTTGGCCAAAAAGAGTCCAAATTTAGCTTAATGTGAAACTATTTGAATTAGAATTATATTTTAAACTTCATTCCATCATAAGCTATTTTAATATCTATATTAGGATTTTTTTCTTCAAGTTTTTTCTTTAATTTCCTATCTCCAATTTTTAAAGGTTCTTTTCCAAAATGTGTGAAAATAATTTTCTTTATTTTATATTTTTTGCACCAATTTATTTGAGTTTGCATTCTTGCATGCCCAAATAATTTCCCATTTTTTCGCCTCACTAGATTAGCTCTTAAACTTGAACCATCTCCAATATAAACATCAACTCCTTTTAAAACAGACTTATTTTTTATTGCAACTAAATCAGAACTATAAAGAATTGTTTTATTTCCTGTTTTTGCTGTAATTTTAAATCCAACTGCAGGAGCTCTAATAGAATGAATAACTCTAAAAGCAAGAATTTTAAAAGGCCCTAATTTAAACCATTTATTAATTTTAATAATCTCAAAATTTTTTTTAAATCTTGAAGATTTTTTTGTTTCCCTTGTTAAATAAATCTTTTTATCATAAGGTTCGTCTTTTTTTAGCCATTTAAAATGATCTGGATGAGCATGACTGATAATTATTGCATCTGGTTTGATTTTGCTTAAAGGCCTGCTTATTAACCCGTGTTCAACAAGAAGCTTAAATTTTTTATAAGTAATTAAAAAAGAGGAATTATAATAATGTTTTCTTGAAGATTCTTCTATTTCTCCTCTTGTTCCTAAAAATTTAATATTCATAAAAAAACAAAACAAAAAACAATTTATATTTTTTCCTGATTTTAACTTTTTAAAGGTGGATTGAATTTCATAACAGCATCATA
>CAYLHY010000018.1:0-11833 GCA_964383885.1 Candidatus Woesearchaeota archaeon | reverse complement strand
ATAATCTTTGTTATCAAGATGCTTCTGAAACATTAAAAGACGACTCAGTTTGTGAGGATGTTCCTTCTCAATATCAAGATGATTGTTATTATGGGGCTGCTCTTGGTTTATTAGATGCTTCTATTTGTGATAATATTTTGTATAGTATCGATAAAGATAATTGTATTTTAAGTGTCGCTGTTGAAAAAGGAGATTCTTCACTTTGTGAAAAAATTTCTCATAGCAGAATAAAAGACACTTGTTATTTTAATTTCTAGAAATGAAATGTTTATTTGCCACTAATAAAAATAAGTACTCACATAACAGATGACTTTTGGGACTTTTGCAGAAATTTACTCCAACGACATATTTTTGATTATAAAAATTTAAGAAAAAAACGCCCCGACCGGGAGTCGAAGAAAAGTTAAACTTTTCATTAATCCTTTTTCGCTAAAAAAGAATTAAACCCAGGCAAATTTTCTCTGGAAAATTAAAATATTTTTGACTTTAACGAATTCAATTCCCAGAGGAATTAATAATATTTAGAAATATTTGAATTAAATATTATAAAAAACGCCCCGACCGGGAGTCGAACCCGGGTCTCAACCGCGACAGGGTTGTATTCTAGCCGTTAAACTACCGAGGCATTAACATCTAATTTTATTCAAGATGATTTTTAAAAGTTACTATCTGAGTTCTTAGAAGTATTATCTTATTTTAAACTCTTTTCCTTTAAGTCTCTCGCAGAATATTCTTGAAGCTTGTCCAAATTTATAATCTTTAAAATGATCTTTTGCCCAGAGATCTGCATAAATTATTTTTTTTGGATGTTTGATTTCTACATAAGTATGAGGAGAATTAGCGCACCACGTAATTCTTAATAAAACTTCATTTTTCTTGAATCTTTTGCTTTGTATAAGCATATTTCTGTATATTTCTGCTTGAATATTACAAGGAACATATCCTTTTTTCCAAAAATATTTCGATGACTTTATAAAAAAAGATTTATGCGGCTGAAGAAGATATTGCCTAGTTGGTGAGGTCCATTTTTTTTCAATTATAGAAAATAATTCTTTTGCATACTTGTATTTATTTTTGTGTTTTTTGCTTATTTTTTTGTTTAGAGTTATTGCTTGTCTCGGAAGTTTTGATGAGACAGGAATAAAATATAAAAAAGTTAAAAGAATTACAAACGCAAGGGCAGATATATTTACTTGAGAATTAATTTGATTTATTTTTTTCAAATAAAAATAAATTAATAAATCAGTTATAATCCATGTAATTATAATAATTCTAGTGTTTGATTTTCTGTTAAAAGGAACAAAAGCTATAAATGTATTTACTAACCAAAATAAAACAATTAACAAGATTCCTTTGATGACATTTATTAATATTATCTGCATTAAAATAAATAGAAAGTGATATTTATAAATACTAATTTATTATTTTTATTATGCCTTTGAAAAAAGATTTTGTGAGAAGATTGAACAAAGCTATTTTAATATCATTTAGTGTTTTTCTTGTTGCAATTTCAGTGTATTTTTATTTAGCAGCTAAAACTCAATTTAATGCTGTTAATGTTATCTTATTATCAATTCGGAGTTTTATAGAAATAGGAACATGGAATTCTTTGAAGATAAATATAGGAAATATGTATTATCTTTTGATATTTCAATTAACCACTTTTATTATAGCATTTATTGCATTATTAATGGCATTTAGATATACTTCTCAAAAATATTTAGTTGAGAGAAAAGACGCACTAATTGATCATTTAACAAAACTTTACAATAGAAGAGCTGTTTTCTTTGAGTTAAAAAGAGAATTGAAAAAAACAGAAAGATACAATCATCCTACTTCTGTAGCTATGATTGATGTTGATTTTTTTAAGAAATACAATGATTTAAATGGGCATTTAGCAGGAGACAGACTTTTAAAAAGACTTGGAAGAATTCTTGAAGAAAATGTAAGAGAATTTGATGTAGTAGGAAGATATGGTGGAGAAGAATTCATTATTGTTTTTCCAGAAACAACAGTAAAAGGAGCTTATAAAGTCTGTGAAAGAATAAGAAAAATTGTGGAAGGCACTAGATTTTACGGACAAGAAAAAATACCTAATAAAAAAATAACTCTCAGCATAGGAATTGCAGAAGTTCCTGCGAAAAGAAAAATGAAAAAAGATACTTTAATTAATAAGGCTGATGAACTTTTGTATGAAGCTAAGAGAACAGGAAGAAATCAAGTTTTATACAAAGATTTAGTTTAATTTTTTGCAAGATAATTTTCTATAAAAAGTGTAGAGTATCGAGATTATAAAATACAATGGAATTATTATAACTGCTGTAATAAAGAAAAAAGCTTCTTCAAATTTAATATTAAAAAAATAATCAAAAAAACCATAAATAATATTATGCAAAAAAACTGATAATGTCCATATAATTAAAGCTATTGCTGTTTTTTTCCAGCTTAATATGAAAAAATTAGAAATCTTATTTTTTAATTTCAATTTTCTTTTTTCCTCCCATGTAAGGTTGAAGGACTTTTGGAATGTTTATGCTTCCGTCAGGATTTTGATTATTTTCAACTAAAGCTATTAATAATCTTGGAGTTGCCAAACCAGAACCATTTAAAGTATGGACGAATTTTAATCCTTCTTTGCTTTGATATCTTGTATTCATTCTTCTGGCTTGAAAATCAGTGCAGTTGCTGCAAGAAGAAACTTCAAGATATTTTTTCATTGCAGGACTCCAGACTTCTAAATCATAAGTTTTTGCAGATGCAAATCCTGCGTCAGCTGTTGCTAAAAGAACTCTCCTGTAAGGAAGATTTAACATTTGAAGTATTTTTTCTGCACGAGAAGTCATTTCTTCAAGAATTTCCCAAGAATCTTCTGGCTTGCAGATATAAACCATTTCAACTTTTTCAAACTCATGCAGTCTGAAAATTCCAGGAGTTTCAATACCATGCTGTCCTGCTTCTGTTCTAAAACATTGAGTAAATGCAACAAATTTTTTTGGAAGCTCTTTTTCTTGAAGAATCTCATCAGCAAACAGGTTTGTTACAGGAACTTCAGCAGTTGGGACTAAAAAAAGTTCTTCTTGTGTTTTGTAAACATCTTTTTCAAATTTAGGAAGATTTCCTGTTCCAAAAAGAGTCTTAGAATTAACTAATTGGGGAGGATTTATTTCTGTAAAGCCGTCTTTAATATGAAAGTCAATCATAAAATTAATTAAAGCTCTTTCTAATCTTGCTAGGTCTCCTTTAAAAAGATAAAATCCACTTCCTGCAAGTTTTGCAGCTCTTTTCATATCTAATAATCCTAAATTCTCTAATAATTCTTCATGACTTTTTACTGGAAATTTAAATTTAGGAATTTTTCCCCATTTGCTTATTTCTTTATTTTTTTCTTCTCCTCCTACAGGAACTTCTTTAGCTTGTATATTTGGAATTCTAAAAAGAATAAAATCTATTTGTTCTTTTAATTTATCTGCTTTTTCATTTATTTTTTTTAATTTTTCTGGAATTTTTTTTGCTTCTTCAATTTCTTTTTTTGCATCTTTTCCTTGTTTTTTTAATTCATTAATTTTTTTAGAAATAGCATTTCTCTGGCTTCTTATTTTATCTTCTTGATATTTTATTTTTCTCCATTCTTCATCTAATTTCAAGAGTTTATCTATATCAATATCATATCCTCTATTTTTATTGTTCTTTTTTATTAATTCAGGTTTTTCACGAATTAGTTTGATGTCAATCATTTTAAGTTAATAATTTGAATAAAGAAAAAATGTATTTAAAGCTTATCTTTTGAATTTTTAATTATGATTTCTAAAAAACTGCTAAAGTTTAAAAATCCTCTTCTCTTATATTTTTTATGGTGTTTAGTGAGGCAGGAAATATTCTTTTAGATGCTTATTTAACTGTAATTGGTTTTTTTCCTCCTATTGCTCAGAAATTTATCAGCTTTTTTTTAATTGCACTGTTAATTGTTTTGTATGCTATATTTATTTGGAAATTTTACAAATCTATTGCAAAAAAGAATCTTATTGGATTGGACTTAAGCAGATACAATAAGGCTAAACATCCTGTTTTAGTTAAATTAGTGGCAGCTGGACTTTATTTTATTGAGTATATTTTAATTCTGCCTTTTTTAATATTTTTATGGTTTGCATTTTTCACTGTGTTTCTTATTTTATTAACTGAAAACATTAAAACAGAAACTTTGTTAATTTTATCAGGAACAACTATAGCTGCAATTAGAATGATTGCATACTATAGTGAAGACTTAAGCAAAGATGTAGCAAAGTTGATTCCTTTCACTTTAATGGCAACTTCTCTTTTAAATCCTAATTTCTTTTCAGTTGAAAGAGTTTTAGGACACATTCAGAAAATTCCATTAGTATTTGAGGATGTTTTATTTTATTTAATTTTTATAATTATTCTTGAAATAATATTAAGAGCCTTTGAACTTATTTTCTCTTTTTTCTCTGTTAATCCTGTAAAGAAAAGAAATGATGAAGAATAAAAATTATTTCTGATGATTATTTTGCAAACCTTTTTCTAAAATTTCCTCAAGCATTTTTAGATGTTTTTGTTTTTCAGGAGTGTATTTTTTGTTGTTTGTTTTTAACTTGGATATCATGTTAGCTAGATATTCTCCTCCTAGGAAATGAGGTGTTAAAACATAATCAGCTCCTTTTTTATATAAATCAAGAGCATCTTTAACAGAGTGAGCTCGTAATATTACAATTGCCTTAGGATTTATTCCTTTAACTGTATCAACTAAAAGAACATTAGTTTCAAAGTCAGGAACAGTAGAAACAACTAATTCCACTTTGTTTAGTGGAAGTTCATCTAACAAATCCGGATCATAAACATCTCCATAAAGAGCTGGAATCCTAAGTTTGTTTAAGTTGTTAATAGTGTCAGGATTGAAATCAACTATAAGGTATTTTTTCTTTATACGTCTTATTGCTCTTAAAATGTTATATCCTATTCTATTGTATCCGAATAAAATTACATCGTATTTTTTGGCAATTTTTCTTTTTTCTTTAATGTTCTTTTTTTCAAAAAGAACCAAGAAACCCATCATTTTTCTGTAAAATTGATTAGAGTAAATAATCATGTATGTTGAAAGCGTGGTTGTAATCAAGAGAGTTAAGGTAATTGTTGATACTAACTCAGAAGAAATATGATTTAAACTTAATCCTAACGCAAGAATTATTATTGAAAATTCTGATATTTGTGCAAGAGTTGTTCCAGTAAGAAAATTTGTTCTTTTAGTGTATCCTCCCATAGCCATGAGACTCATTATTATTAATGGTTTGATTATTAAAGCAATTAAAGAGAATATCACAGCGTTAGTGATAATTGAATTTATATTTGAAACTTGAATTCCAGATCCTAGAATTATAAAAAATATTATCAGGAAAAAATCTCTTAATGGACGAATTTTTGAGCTTATTTCAGTAGCATAAGGCGAGATTGAAAGAACAACTCCTGCAACTAATGCACCAATTTCAATTGAAAAACCTCTCCATGCAAATAAAGCTGAGATTAAAAATGCCCAGGATATTGAGAATAAAAATAATAATTCTTGATTTTTAGCTATGCTTTGGGTTAATTTAGGAAGAATAAACATTCCTGTTAAAAATAAGAAAAGAATCAAACCTAATCCTTCAATTAAACCACTTAATGCTAAATTATAAAATGAAACAGAATCCTTCATAGAGGAAATAAACATAAGCAAGCCAACAGCAACTAAATCCTGCACAATTAATATTCCTATAGAAATTTTTCCAAAGAGTGAATCTAACTGACTTTGATCAGATAATAATTTCATTATAATAATTGTGCTTGAAAAAGATAATGCCACGCCAATGTAAAAAGAACTGATAATATCAAATTTTAAGAGATATCCAATTAAAAATCCAATGCAGAATGTAAAAAATATTTGAAATATTCCTACAATCAAAGAAGAACCTCCTATTTCTCTGATAACTTTAGGATTTAAATGCAATCCAACTATAAACAAAAGAAAAGCTATTCCTAGTTCAGAAAAAAAATGAATCATCTCTATTGACGCTGATTTAAAAATGAAAGGCCCGAGAAGAATTCCTGCTATGATGTAACCAATAATAATCGGCTGATTAAAAATACGAATTATATATGAAATTACAAATGCTGCAAAGAGTATTAATGCTAATTGAAAAAATACTGGTTCCATCCTCTTTTAATTTTTTAAATAATATGTAAAATATATATAAAAAGGTTTTTAAACTATTCTTGAAATTTTATGTAATAGATTAGAAAAGAATAGACTAAATAAAACACAGAGTAATAAAAATGCCTAAACCTAAAGGAATAGTCATTTTTAATAAAACACAGAGTAATAAAAATGCCTAAACCTAAAGGAATAGTCATTTTTAATAAAACACAGAGTAATAAAAATGCCTAAAGTAAGAATTAAATTAAACAGTACAGATATTGAAACACTTAATGAAATTTGCAATTCTATTAAAGAAATTGCAAAAAATGCAGGAATTGCAATTAGTGGGCCTGTTCCTCTGCCTACTAAAAAACTAAAGGTTACTACGAGAAAATCTCCTTGTGGAGACGGCACTGCTACTTTTGATAGATATGAAATGAGAATTCATAAAAGACTTATAGATCTCCCAGCTAATGAAAAAGTTCTTCATCATATTATGAGGATGAGAATTCCTAAATCAGTTAATATTAAAATTGAGATGAAAGATTAAATAATTATTTCCAAATTCTTTAAAATATATTTTTTAATTTAATTATCTTTTTAAAGAGACTTGTTTTTTCTTAAACATGAGTGAAGAAAAAGGGGTTAAATCTGATGAATTTAATTTAGAATTAAGAGGAGACGGCAAGATTCCTGTTGTTTCTATTGAAGCTGAAAATTTAGCTGAAGCAACTTATAAAGCTATTTTAGCTTGTTATGAAAAAGGATGCAGAATTGAAACTCCAAAGCATAGACAAGGAATGACTTTAGGATATGACGCAGATATAACTGTTAGAGTTAATAATCCTGATTCTGAACCAAAAATATTTGTTCCTGGAATGCATGATGGACCTTTAGGAGTTATGCAGTATATTCTCGAAGTTACTCATGGAATACATAATCACTGGAAAAAATGTCCAGAGCATCCAGAATGGTGGGGATACACTTATAATGAGAGAATAGTTAATCAGCTTCCGTTTGTTTTTCAGAGAATTAAAGCAGATTGGGAAGAAAAAAAATTCCAATGGCCTAATAATCAAGGAAGACCAAGTGGAAGAGATTATCAATTTACAACATGGATTCCTAAAGAAGATATTATTTTAGAACAAGAAGATCCTCCTTGCTGGCAGAGAGGACAAATAAGACTATTGCTTAATTCTGACGGAGAGATTGTTTTAAATTATATTACTGATTGGAGAAGCAGGGATTTGCTTAAAGCATGGAATCAAAATAATATAGGACAAGTTGAATTAATGAAACTTTTTGCTAGAAAAATTTCTGATATGCTTTATACTCCTGTAAAACTTGGGGCATATATTGATAGAAGCAGTTCTTTGCATTTATATGGATTTTATTTTGACAGAGATAATTTAGAGAATACAATAAAAAGAATGCAGTCTGAAAGTTATGAAAGTTTAAGCATGGGATTAGAAGATTATTTAGGAGATAGACTTCATCTTAAAAGAATTCTTGCAGCTCAATCAGATGCAGAAGCAAAAGGACATGGCTTAAATCAGCCTGAAATGAGGTTAAGGGAATTAGGTTATGATTTAGATAATTTTCCTTATCCAGAGGAGTGGGATACTTGGCCAGATTCATGGGATATTGAACCAGATAAAAATAATTTATAAATTAAAATTATAATTTTGAAATAATTCCAAAGCCTCCTGAATGGAATTCATGCATTTGTTTTAAAATTTTTGATAGATTTTTTTGTTTTGTTTCCAAAGGGTTTTCAGGATCTAATAAAAAAACAATAGGATCTTTGAAATCTTCTACTAAAAAAACATGTTTTATTACATAGTTAAATGGAATTGCAATTATTTTGTTATTATTTTCAGAAAGAAGTGATTCTGGTTCATTCCATGGAGTTTCATTATGATAGTAAAATTCAAATTTAAAATTAAGTTCTTTTAGAAATTTTTTAACTTTATTAATATCTGCTCCTATTCCTCTGTTAAAAATTACTTTTTCTGCAATTTGGTACTGCGGAAGAAATATATTATAATTTAGTAAAATAGATTGAAGGCATGCTGGAAAACACCAATCTTTTTTTTCTTGCTGGAATAATCTGTATCTTGCCATCTGAAAATTTAAAAAATAAAGTTTTTTAAGATATTTTATAGTACATTATAATAATAGCTGAGATTGGCCCGCATCGCATAGTGGTATTGCACACGCTTGGAGAGCGTGACCCTCTGGGTGCGCAGGTTCGATTCCTGCTGCGGGCGTTGTTTGATTGAATTTATAGGCTTTTAATAATAAAACAAATATTTATAAAAGGAGTTGCAATATACTGGATATGGAAAAAGACATTGGAAAAATTCCTAAAAATGATTCAACAGATATCGTTATTAGGATTGATGACTTTGGAGGAAAAAAAGGACTTACAATCAGAGAGTTTGTAACTTCTGAAAGATATACTGGCTTTACAAAAGCTGGAGTGAGAATTCCTGCTGGTGAATTCTCTAAATTTAAAGAAATGATAAATTCAATTTCTGAAGAAGATATAGCTGAAACTGAATCAACTGAAGAATCTTCAGAGTCAGTAGAAGCTGGTGAAGCTGAATCCTCTAAATCAGAATCTTCAGAGACAAGTGAATCTGAAACTACAGAAGAAAAATCTGAAGACAAAGAACAAGAAAATCTTCCTGATTATTAATTCCTAATAATGAGCAAGCAGGCTGTAAATATTGAAATTAATTACTCCGAAAATTTTAAAAGATATTTGTAATTAAGATTATTAAAATGGCTTCAAAAAAGAAGAAAATAACTTTGATAATTATTTTCGGAGTTATTCTTTTGGCAGTGCTTGTTTTGACAAAACCTTCTCCTGAGACAGATGAAGAGATTGCTAAGTGTATAGCAAAAAATTCAGAATTATATGTGCAATTAGGATGTCATGCTTGTGAAATACAGGAAAAAATGTTTGGAGACAATTGCAAATATTTAAACATAATCGATTGTTTTTTTGAAAGAGAAAAATGCATTGAAAAAAATATAAGAGCAACTCCAACATGGATTATTAATGGAAAAGAATACATAGGGGTTCAGAGCATTGAAAAATTAAAAAATCTTACAGGATGTTAAAATGGATATTAATTTTTTTAGAATAACCTCTTTAGCACTAGCAGATTCAGTAAATCCATGCGCAATTGCAGTTCTTACTATGGTTTTAGTTTCTGTTTTAATTCATAATCCAGAAAAGAGAAAAAGAGTATTATTTTCAGGATTAGCATTTATAACTGCTGTTTATGTAGGATATATGTTCTACGGAGCAATTATTATTCAGTTTTTTAGAATTTTTGCTGAATTTTTAAGAAATAATTCTTTTTATTTTTTTAATTCTTTGGCGATTCTAGCAATGATTTTAGGAGCTTTAAATATTAAAGATTATTTTTATTATCAAGCTGGAGGAATAGCTACTGAAATGCCTATGAGAATGAGGCCTTATGCTAAATTAGTTATAAACAAAATAACATCTCCTCTTGGAGCTTTTGTTATTGGTTTTTTAGTTACTTTGTTTTTATTGCCATGCACTATTGGTCCGTATGTTATTGCTTCAGGACTTTTATCTGAATTAGGTTTTTTAAAGGCACTCCCTTGGCTATTGTATTATAATTTTCTTTTTATTCTGCCTATGGCTGTAATTGTTGGTTTAGTTTATTATGGTTTTTCTAGAGTTCAAGATATTTCTGGATGGAAGGAAAGAAACATTAGAAAACTGCATTTAATTGCAGGAATTTTATTATTCTCAGTTGGTTTTTCTTTGTTAGTTGGATGGCTGTAAGAAATTTTTAAATATACTCAGGCATTAATTCACTATGTCCGAATTGAATTAACAAGTCAATTTTTGGTTTTATTGATTCTAAACCAACTGGAGTATCACATGCTCCGAAACAACTTCCAAACCATATTAAAAATTCTGTTTTGAATTTTTCATTTTTTAGATTTTCATTAAGATAATCTGTAATTGCCATAGCATAAGGCTTTAAACCATCTGGAAATTGAAGAAGAACATTTTTGGGTTTTTGTTTTTTTATTTTTTTTATAATTTTATCTAATTCAAGATTATATTTTTCTTTTATTTTTGTTATATTTATTTTGTTTTTTAGTTCTTTCATTGAAAAGCAAATTATAAGAGATTTTATTAATTTTGCTGTTATTTTGTTATAGTAAACAACATTTATATATCTATAATCTATCTAAAAATGTCTGACTTCGGTCAGGCAGGAGGAGGATTAGAACTTCGGTTCTTTCCTTCTTCTTTTTGTTTTAAGTTGTTAATTAATTTTTAAACACTAATTTTTTTTGAATAAAGAAATTTGCTATCCCTGAAAATGAAAAAGCTATTGTCTGAGATATTAAATATTCTATATTAATAAATTCCACTAATATGAATAAGAAAAAAGTATCCCACAGCAGGATTAAAATATTAATAAATAAAAATTTCATGTATTTTCTTTTTCTTGGTTCAAAATCTGGAAAAGTCCATTTTCCATGACAAATAAAACTAAAACTCATTGAAATTAAAAAAGCTAGAACTGCTGAAATCAAATAAAAAATTTTGAATATTTCTGTTAAAATAAAAAGAAAAATCAAATTAATTCCTAACGCAAGAAGCCCTGTTGTAGAATATTTTAAAATCTGGAACATTAATTTTTTTGTCATTTTATAAACTCATAATATAAAAGAAATAAGAGATGCAATTACTCCTAATAAAATTCCGAAAAAGATTTTCTTTTTAGATTCTTTTAGATAAATCAGGGAGGTTATTAAAAGAATGTATGCAAGAATTGAAAATATTGTAAACTTGATATCTTTATAATGATATGAAAGAAAAAATCCTGTTATTAATCCTAATCCTGAGTAAATATTTGTTTTAAAAATAAATGACAGAATGATGAATAAAAATCCTGAAAAAGTTATTTTAATAAAATAATCTGGCTGAGCAAGAATATAAATTCTTGCAAGAACTAAAATAAAAAAAGGTATGCTTCCTAATGCAATCAAATCTCTTGCTGTATTTTTTATTAATGTCTTTTTTTGTATTTTGTTCATTTTTATTTTTCCTATAAGATTTCTTCTTAATCCAGATATAAAAGGCTTTTGATTGCAGAACATTACAGGACATTATAAGAAAATTTATAAAGAGATTTCATTTAATTAATATTATTAGTATTAATAATTAATATAAAAGATGGTGATGAAAAAATTATCTATTTTGTTTTTAGGATTATTCTTAATTAGTTTAGTTAGTGCTTGGAGTGTTGAAATTAATTATCCCTCGAGCATAGCTTATTCTTATGATATCTCCAAATTAGACTGGTATTATACAGGATTAAACAAATCAGATATCTTTAATGTATGGTATGATATAAATGGAAATATCTCTAATTTTCCGAGTTATACTGATCCAGATACTATTATGACTATTAATATGAATTCTCAGCAGGATAATAATACTTGTATTATTTATGTTAACACTACCTCAGGAGAAATTAAAAATGCAAGTGTAACTTTTTGGGTTGATAGCATTGAGCCAGAATTAAATTATGTAACTCCGTCTTCATTTTTAAGCTATACTAATTCAGATTCTTTTGTTTTTCA
>CAYLHY010000017.1:0-11985 GCA_964383885.1 Candidatus Woesearchaeota archaeon | reverse complement strand
TACATTTAAGACACTCTCTTCTTCTCCGACTACCTTCCGGAGATTCTCTTTTATCTGTTACTCTTGATTTTGTATGTGAGCAAAAGGGACATTTCATGTTTAGAGTAGTATACAATATATTGTATACTTTACCTCTTTTGAAACCTATAGGTTGTATAAATCTAAAATATTTATAATAAAAAGTATTTAAACATTTATAACTCTTGAAGGAAAGTAACAGGGAAGAAAATTTGTAAAAAACATCTTAAATTACAGCAAATTATTTAAATTTTAACAACTCTCTTTTTTAATGAGTGGAAGCCACCTTGCGCGGTTTCTACCAAAAACAAAATGGAGCAAGTTCAAATACACTCTCCTAAAATAAGGAATCTTTTAGATTTCATTAACCAATTTTATCAAGATTTATTAGGCTACAAACCAGAACAAACCCTTTTACACTTTGTTCCTAATTCTAAATGGGATGAATTTGCACAACAAAGAGGTTTAAACCCAAATTCCTCAGGAATTTATTTACCAAGAAATCAAACAGCAATAATAAGAGAGGATAACCCCTTGAGCTTATTTCATGAATATTTTGGGCATGGATTGTATTGTGAGCAATCTTTAACTGGAAGAAAATTAGTTGATTTAGAAAGAACTCTTTTAGAAGAAGAAAGAAAAAAGTTTTATGGAAAAAGATTTGGGTTAGGAGATTTGGAGAAATTTAGACAACAAAACAAAATCTTTCGAGAATTAAATGAATTTAGAAAACAAAATTTATTGCTATACGAAACATTTGCAATTTGGACAGAATATTTACTTTCAGAAGAAAATGGCTTAAGAGATGAATTTGGAAGAAAATATGATTCTTTATCTGGACAAGAAAAAGAATCTGTTGATTCTGCAATAAATTTTAGTAAGCAATATGGAAATTTAGCAACTTTTTATGAATTTAGATTAGCAAGAAAGATCACAATAGAAAGAGTTAGAAGATTGTTGAAGGATATTTATAAAGTTAAATTAAGAGAAGTAAAATTTGCATTACTTTATGGATCAAAGAAAAAATTTAGTGATATTGATGTTTTTATGGTTGGAAATGGGACTCCAAGAATAAGAAACGATTGGATTGATGTTGTTTCTTATTCTTCCGAAGAATTTGAAGAAAAAAGAAAGCTATTTGATGTTGAAATTACAGACCCTTTGTTTAGTGGAGAGATAATTTTAGGAGACAGAAATTATTTTTTACAACAAAAGAATTTATTATTTGAACAGCCAATAACTGAAGAAGCAATAAATTACAATTTACAAGAAGCAGAACAACAAGAAAATTCTGCTTACGATTTTCCTGAAAATTCTGAATGGAGAAAAATAGGTTTATCTTATGCTGAAACTTCAAGATTAATGGCAGAGAATTTGAGGCAAGGGAAAAGAATTTTTAGAAAATGGGATTTATTACACTCAAGACGAGCGCCAGTGGAGGGCGATAAACCACCACAATTATAAGGAGATACTAAAAAATGAGATTAGAACAAACTTTGGAAATGTATCAGCCATCAGTTGCTCAAGAAAGACAACAAACTTATTTTGTTGTTGGAGATTTGGAATCTTTGAGTGCCAGTGCTTTGTATACACCTAAAATTGGAGGGGTAGGTTCTAGTGGTTATTTCACTTGGATGTCCGACCCCCAACCTGGACCAGATTTAGAAATTAAAACTCCAAGTTTCTATGGGATGATAAACACCGAAGGTGTTGTTCCGAGTTCTTCGAATAGTTTACTTTACCTAAATTCTAGAGGACAGGCTTTAGGAGGTATAGAAAATCTTAATTCTTCAGAAATGAGTCTTTTGTTAAGGAAACATTTTGGAAAGTAAATCTAAAATGACTGGGGGAGAATATTATTCATGGTTTGACAGCAGTGATACCGAATCTAGAAAAATATTATATCAACTTGAGAATTTGGGTATTGCAAGATTCACACAAGAGAAGGAAAATAAAAAAGGTTGGTATAAGTTTAAATGGGAACTAACCCAAAAAGGTATAGCTATTGTAAGAACCAATAAAAACCTCCAGAAATATTGGAGTGACGGAAAAGTTATAGACTTCTATAATTTATTGAAGGAATTAGGAAGTCTAGAGAATCAACAATAATTTTTATTTTTTCTTTCTTTTTTATTTTTATCTAATCAAATCTTAAGCAACTAAATCGCGCGCGTTAAATTAAAGATAACATTAATTTTGAAAGTGGGATAAGTGAGGAAACAAAGGAGATTTTTACAGCCAAAGATTATTTTTTTGAAATTAAATATAAGATTGTAAAAACTGAAATGGCTAAAGAATTTAATGAAAAGAAATTATTGTGTTATATAGAAATTTTTAAAAAATCCTAAAAAGCGAAGATATCCTCTCAAAAATCACATAAACAACCTGCACTTTCTGCAGATTTCTCTGTTTGCTGGCTCTCCACATAACTTGCAGAATTTAATCTCTCTCTTTAGGGATATATTTTTCTGCAGTTTTTCAAGATTTTTTACTATATTCATTTTATTTTTAGAAGAAATTCCCTTTAGGAATTTTCTAACCTGTATCCTATAAGAATCTAAAGCACAAGGGCATTTTTCATAAACAACTGGAAGCTTTTTTTTAACTGAAAATTTTTTAATTTCATTTTCTGGAACATAAAACAAGGGCTTTATTCTTAAAACAAATTTTCCTTTTTTATCTTTAGGATTTTTTGTCAAAGGCCCTAGATTTGCACTTAACTCAGGACTTCCTTTAAAGATGTTTATTAAAAAAGTCTGAGCTTCGTCATCTAAATTATGTCCTGTTGCAATGTAATCAGCTTTAAGTTTTCTAGCTTCTTTATTAAGAATCCATTTTTTTATTACTCCGCATATTGCACAATTTTTTAATCCTTGTTTTTTTCTCTGAATGTTTAATCTTATGTAGCACATTGAACTTCCCATTTCTTTTTTTATGTCATATAAATGGAGTTTTATTTTAAGTTTATCGCATAATTCCTTGACTTTTTTTAAGCAATCCTCGCTATATTTTCCTATTCCTAAATTAATGTGAAACCCTTCAATGTTATACCCAAATTTTTTCAATAAATAAGCAGTTACACTAGAATCTTTTCCTCCAGACAAAGCTACAATTATTTTTTTCTTTTTGCTTATTTTAATTTCTTTTAAAGTTTTCAAAACTTTTTTTTCAATTTTCTTTTCAATATCCATAATTAATCAATAAAGAAAATCTATTTAAAATGTTTTTACTTTTCATTATAAATAAAAAATGACGGTTTTTTATGAAACAAAAAATTTCAAAATCAAAGCTGCAAACAGACCTTTAATTGACAGGAAGGATGGAGGCCATATTCTAATAATTCCTAAACTTAAAAAAGAACATAGATGGCAGTTGCCTGTTAAGATTGTTCAAGAAATGGCTGTTTTGTCAATGGTAGTAGGAGAGGCAATGAAAAAAGCATTAAATAAAAGAGGTATTCCAGTTGAAAGAATTAATTTTCAGGATAATGGAAACTGGTCTATTGGAACTAAACATAAAAATGAAGTTCATCTGCATTTGTTTGGAAGAGCAAAAAATTCAAAACATCAAAAGAGAGGAGAATCAATAAGGTTTCCGAGCAAAAAAACTAAATTTTGGAAGAAACTTGAGCCATTAAATGCAGGAGACATTCAATTAATTCTTAAAGAAATAAATAAATTACTCAAAAGCAAAAAATATAAACATTGTATATCTTTTAAATAAAATGGAAATTCCTTTAATTGCTTTACTAGCATTAATATTTGAGCTTGTTACACTCTTGACAAGGCTAATTTTTGGTTCTGGAAAAAAATTCTGGGAAGATAGAAAAATCCCTAATATTCATTTATTTTATTTTGGAGTGATTTTTTTTGTGTTATCTTTTTTTTATCAAAAATACTATTTTCTTGAAACAGGAATAGCTTTGATGATACAGGATATTTTTCATCATTTAATTATTCTGCCTTTATGGATAAGTGATGCTGAACTTCCTTAAATAAATTGGATTTTGTCCTCAAAAACCTTCTTAATTAGATTAGTTGATTTACTAGAAGATTGAATTAAATATTAAATTTATAATTTTACATACATTCAATGTCTTTTTTCAATCTTTCATAAATATTATACACGGCCTTAATTCCCTCTCCTATTCCAGTTACTGCTTGCTTGAATTTTGCATCAGCAACATCTCCTGCAGCATAAACCCCGCAGACATTTGTCTTGGATTCTTTATCAATAATAATTTCTTTTTTTTCATTTAATTTAACCCCTAATTTTTGAGCTAATTCTGACTTAGGGATATGTCCTATGTCAATAAAAACACCATCAACTTTAAGTCTATTGCTTCCAGAAATTTTTTTTGTTAAAATCAATTCATTAACTTTTTTATTTTCTTTATCTCCTTTAATTTCTTTTACTTTAACTCCTTCAATAACCTGAATTTTTTTATTTTTTTTAATTCTTTCAGCATTTATTGGTTCTGCTTTTAATGTGCTTCTTGCAAGAATATAAACTTTTTTTCCATACTCACTTAATAACAAGGCTTCTTTAGCTGCAGAATCTCCTCCTCCAACAACAGCAATTATTTTATTTTTGTAAAAAACCCCATCACATAATGCGCAATAATGAACTCCTTTGTTTAAGAATTCTCCTTCTCCAGGAACATCTAATTTTCTCCATTCAGTGCCTGTTGCAAAAATAATATTTTTTGCCCTTACCTTAGAATTTCTTGTGAAAACATCAAAATAACCTTTTCTTCTTTTAACATCAATAACTTCTTTAGAAATAATTTCAATGTTATACTGCTTAGCTTGTTCTAAAACTTTTCCTGTTAAATCAAACCCGCTTATGCTTTTAAAACCAGGATAATTTTCTACAACATGCGTCTTAACTAATGTTCCTCTTAATTCTTTTGCAAAAATGATTGTTTTGAGATTTAATCTTCCGCAGTAAATTCCTGCACTTAATCCAACAATCCCTCCTCCGATAATAACTACATCATATAGTTTCATTTTAATTTAAATAAATTAGTGTTTATAAATTTAATATTCTTGGGGATTTTGTTACAGTTTGTTACAGCTTATGAATCCCGCTTTTTAATTTATTTTTTTTAAATAATTTCTTTATTCCTCTTTTAATTTCTTTATCAATATCACTTTTTTCAATAACTTTAATTAATCTGCTGATTTTTTCTTTCCTATCTTCTGAATCAGAGTTAGAATAAAAATCTTCATCCATATAAATGCACATTTCTGTTTCAGGTCCGTTTCTAGAAAGTCTGATTCCTTCATTCTTTGAAACAGCGCAATAAAAAACCAGTTTTCTGCCTTTTATGCTTCTGTCAGCAATACTTCCGTCTTCATGCACATAAGTATGTCCGTATGTTATTCTAGCTTCCATTTTTTATCTTTTTTTCATAATCTTCAATTGCCTTTTTTAAAGCTTCAATTCCTAAAACTGAACAATGCACTTTGATTTTAGGCATTTTTTTTAATTTTTTAATAACATCTTGCCTTTTTATTTTTTTAGCTTCTTTTATTGTCTTGCCTTTAGCAATCTCACATACTACATCAGAGCTTGCAACAGCTGCAGGGCATCCAAAAGTTTTAAATCCTATATCTTTAATTTTTTCATTTTTATTAACTTTAATTTCTAAATGCATTATATCTCCGCACATAATATTTCCAACTTCTCCAATTCCACTAGGATTTTTAATTTTCTTAACAAATTTAGGATTTTTGAAATGCTTCATTAATTCCTTGCTGTAGTTCATTTTTCCATTTCCTTGAGTTTATTTAATTTTTCAATTAATTCTTCAATGTCTTTTTCTTCCATGCCGTGAGCTAAACATCCTTGTTCTAAAGATTCCTGCATTGCCATGGGACACCCTACACAATGCATTCCAGCATCAATTAAAATATCTGCAGCTTTAGGATTTTTTTTCAAGATTTCAATTAATTTTGTTTTTTTTGTTATTTTCATTTTATTCTATTTAGACTAAAGGGCTTATTTTTCTTAGTTTTTTAACAATTTTTTTTATTTCATTAACAGCATAATCTACTTCTTCTTTAGTTGTGTATTTACTTAAACTTATTCTAATAGAACTATTAGCCTCTATTGGGTTTAAACCTAAGGCTAAAAGAACATGACTTGGCTCAAGATTTTTTGATGAACAAGCACTTCCTGTTGAAGTAAATATTCCTCTCGCATTTAGAAAACTTCCTAAAGATTCTCCTTCAATATTTTTAAAACTTATATTGATGTTATTGCATAATCTCTGATTTCCTTCTGCTCCATTTAATCTTGTGTCAGGAATTTCTAATAATTTTGAAATAAAATAATCTCTTAATTTTTTCATCTTTTTAATGTCGGAATTTTTTGTGATTTTTACAGCTTTTGCAAACCCTACAATTCCTGGGATATTCTCAGTAGAACTTCTTAATTTAAATTCTTGGCCACCTCCATGGAGTAAAGGGGTTATTTTAATTCCAGATTTTATGTATAATGCTCCAACACCTTTTGGGCCGTGAATTTTATGAGCATTTAAAGTCATTAAATCAACATTATCTTTTTTAACATTAATAGAAACTTTAGTAAAACTTTGACACGCATCTGTATGAAATAAAACTCCTTTTTTTCTGCAGACCTCGCCTATTTTCCTTAAATTCTGAATTGTTCCTATTTCATTGTTTCCGTGAATTATTGAAACTAAAAAGGTTTTTTCATTTATAGCTTTTTCAATATCTTTTGGATTTACAAACCCGTTTTCATTCACATCCAAATAAGTAATTTTTCCTCCCAGACTTTCAATCCACCTGCAGGCATTTAATACACAATCATGTTCTATTTTTGTTGTTACAATATGGTTTTTATTCTTGTTTTTATTTGAGAAAAAAAGCCCTTTTATGACAAAGTTATTAGCTTCTGTTCCAGAACTAGTGAAAATAATTTCATGATGTTTGGCGTTAATTCTTTTTGCAATTACTTTTCTTGATTCTTCTAAAGCTCTTTTTGCCTCTTCACCTTTCAAATGAAGAGATGAAGCATTTCCGTATTTTTCTTTAAAAAAAGGAATCATAGCCTTAATTACATTTTTATCTACTTGGGTGGTGGCAGCATTATCCAAATAAATTTCTTTCATTTTAAATTATTTAATTTATTGCTTCTTACAAGAACACCTTCCTTTACAAAATGTTTTTGAATGTTTCTCAATTATTTTTAATATAGGTATTATTGTTTTTTTATTTAATTCGTAAATTCTTTGTTTTCCCTTCTGTTTTACTTTAACTATATTGCAGCATCTTAGAGAAGATAAAGCATGAGAGATTTTACTTTGTTCTGTTTTCAGGCTTTTAGATAATTCAGTAACGCTTTTTCTGCTTTTTTTCAAACTCAATATTATTTTCATTTTTAATTTATTCGATAAATTACTGAAGAATATGTCATATGTTTTTTCTTTCATATGAAATATAATTCATAAGACTTTTTAAATCTTGCCTTATTTTTTGGATTTAGAAAGCTTAGAAAGCAGAATTTTTCTTCTTTTATAGCCAAACACAATAATGCCGATTAAAGCCAATCCAGAAATAACTGAAACACTTATTATTATTTTTGTTTTTTGTGTCATTGGTTTTTTCTCAGAAACACTAGTTCCTATGCTCTCATTGCTTTCATTTGATATCTCTCTAGTTCCTATTGCTTCTGATATGGTTTTTAATGTTATATTTACCCCGTCTGTTGTTAATGAATTGTATTTTACTTCTAAATCATAGATTTTATCATTATTTATATCTATTTTTTTAGTCTCATTTAATTTAATGGACAAATTAATAGGCTCGCTTGAGATGCTGACATTCACTTCACTAGATGAATAAGATAATATCTTCAAAGAATGGAATATATCATTAATCTTGAATTTTAATTGATCATTTCTACTTAAAACCTTAGAGACTCCTGATTTAACATCAGCATCAGTTAAAACATAAATTTTAGCTCCTGTATTGCTCGTCGTATCACTTGCACTGCTTTCACTTGAACTAGATGAAGAGTCTGAGTCTGAATCAGAATCATCTTCACTGCTGCTGGAACTGCTTGTTATGCTTAAATCCCACTCAGAGGTTGTAGCTGTATTTCCAGCAATGTCTGTGCAAGTAATTTTCCATTCATAATCTCCTTCTGTTAAATCTATATTTGAGAATCTGTTTGTTGTTCCATTATTAATACTAGTGTCAGTTTCATTTATTTCATCATCTATTATTAAGCTGCAATTCACAATTTCATTATCATCTGTAACATTATATTCAAAGTCTATTTCAGTATCAGTGGTTTCATAATTATCTTCAGGACTTTCATGATAAATAACAGGAGAAGTTGCATCATATGTTATAGTATAATTATCTGAAGCAGAAAATTCATTAAGTTCTAAATCAATAAATTTGCAATTCCAATAATAGGTTGTTTCATCTGTAAAGGTGTAATTGAATTGAGTGTCATTAGAATTTCCTGAAATGTCTTTTGTTTCATTGTAAACTAATCCAGTAGAATTCCATAAATAAAAAGTCATGTTTGTTAAGTTAGAAACACTATCATTTGCTGAGCAGGAAAAATTCCATGATGCTATGTTTGTATACAAATTGTTCTCAGGAGAAATTAATTCTAACTGCATTTTTCCAACAATTTTTGTGAAATTTTTTGAATTGAATTCAGAATTTCCTTTAATATCCTCTGCTTTGCAGTTCCACTTATAAGTGCCATTAGTTAAATTTGTAATATTGATTTCAATTTCTGCTGAGTAATTTCCATTAAAGTTATAAGTGGTTTCATTAATTAAGTCATTTGAAGAATTCCATAAATAAAAAGTAATGTTATTTAGTCCTAAAACATCTGTAGCATTGCATCTAAAAGTAGCATTTTCAGATTCATTGTAAGAATTATCTGCAGGTGAAATTAAAGTTATGCTTGAAATAGAATCATCTAAAGAATAAACTGCTTCATAAATATCTATTCTAGAATAATTTAATCCGCTTCCTCCTGAATCATCAATCCTTTTTCCAGTATTGTTTAAAAGAATTTCAATTTGTTCAGGAGTATAAGTTTCATTTTTCTCTAATTTTAAGAATTGATTTATTATTGCAAAAGCTCCTGAAACATGCGGAGTAGCCATAGAGGTCCCGCTTAAAGTTGTATAAGCATCATTTGGAATAGTTGAATTAATATTAACTCCAGGGGCAAGCAACATCACAAGTGAATTTCTATTTCCATTTGAGTACATATCATCATTTTTATCTGTTCCTCCCACAGGAGTTGCATTCTGGACACATGCAGGCCCTTCAATCTGGGTTGTGCTTCCATCATTTCCAGAAGCTACAATTACAGAAATATTATGCGCAACAGCATTGTTAATTTCATCAGCTAAAGGATCATCATTGCAGTAATCTGAGTATAATCCTCCTCCAAGACTCATACTTATAACGCTTATATTAAATAGAGAAGCATTATCCACACACCAATTAATTGCTTTTTCTAAATCATCATCCCAAAATGTTCCTGAAGCATTTGCAGCTTTTATTATAATTAGTTTAGCTCCAGGGGCAACACCTTTTAATGAACCGTTTGCTGCAGCTATTCCTGCAACATGTGTTCCGTGGCCGTGAGCATCATCAGGATAATTATCTGTAGAAGTGCAGGTAGTGTCATCTGCGCAGTAATCTATTCCTCCTAGAATTTTGCATTCTGAATCTGGGTTATTGTTTCCGTAGCAGTTTCCGAAATCAGTGTGATTATAATCTATTCCAGTATCAATGATGCAAATTGTCTGGCCTTCACCAGTTAAATTAATTCCATTGCTCTGCAAAGCGTGAGTAACACTGGCATTAATTAATGGAACAGAATCTTGTAAAAAAATGCTTCTTGTTCCAACAGCCTCAATTGATTCAATGTTGGAATTATTTTTTAATAATTCTAGTTCTTCTTTTGAGATAACTGCAGAGATTTTATCTGAAAATTCATATTTTACTTTATCTTTTAAGATTTTTTTTACCTCATCTTTAACTTTTTCAGAAGCAACTCCTCTTTTTTCATTATTATCAGTTTTTAATTTAATGTACACTCTTACATCATCATTTTTTTCTAATTCTTCTACAACTTTCCCGCTTATCTGAACATTAACTTTATCAATAGGTAACTTAGTTATAAAAAAACTGCATAATAAAACCACTAATATAGCAAATACAACACCTCTTTTCATAACTAAACTAATTTTCATATATTCTTAAATGTTTTTATGTTACATTTATATATTTTCTTTTTTTTAAAATTATATGTTTTGTGATTTTATCTTTAAGAATAAAAAATTTAAAATAAAAATAACACCTGCAGTTGGATTTAAAAAAATTCTTGGATTAATGTTCACTAAAAAAGAAAAAGCAGAAGCTTTGCTTTTTGAATTAAAAAAACCATTAGCAATTCACTCTTTTTTTGTTTTTTATCCTTTTATTGCAATCTGGCTGAACAACAATAAAGTAATAGCTGTTAAAAAAATAAAACCATTTACTTTTCATATAAAACCCAAAAGATTCTTTAATAAAATAATTGAAATTCCTATTAATAATAGGTATAAGAAATTAATTCAAGATTTTAAATTAAAAACCTAAACACTCTTTAAAACTCATTAAACTTTTGTATTTCCATAACAAAGAAGTCTTTGATTCAATTAATTCAACATCAAAGTCTCTATTTGCCTTTGCATTTTTAACTACATTACAAAAATCCATTTTATCTAAAATTGTAAGCCATCTTGAATTCATTATTATTTTGAAATCAACATCATTTCTATCATGTGATTGCATTAGGGTATTTTTTGTTGCAAAATAATATCTGTCTGCTTCCCAGTACCCTTTATCTCTATCATAAAAGACAATTAATATTTTTGAATTATCTGGAAGCTCACTAGAAATTTCTTTTTCAAAAATCTCTTCAAATTTCTTGTAATCCTCTTCACCAGCAGAATGAAGTGTGATTTTTATTCCAGAATTAGAATTAGAAAAATTTGAAGTGTGAATTATTTTATTAGTTTTATTTAAAACAAAACTTCCAATTACCAACAAACTAATCATTATAAACAAAGAAACTCTGTATAATGCTTTGTATTTCATTTTTATGTTCTTTTGAATTTAATTCTTTGAATTTAAATAAGAACATGGGCGCGGAGGGAATCGAACCCCCAGCTGTCGGTCTGGAGCCGACTGTTTTGCCATTAAACTACGCACCCATCAAACAACTAAAAGAAATCTTTGTTTTTAAAATTGTTTATTTAAATTTTAAAATTATTTAAGTAATTTACTCTTGAATCTGTTTATTTTTTGAATAATTTTCTTTGTTATTTTTCCAATTTCTTCTTTATTATTCTGACTAGTATCTGGAATTTTCCAAAAAATTGTCTTGTCTTTGAATCTCTTTGAACTAAAAACATCTTTTGGAACATTATCAGCAACAACAATGATTTTATCTGCATCAACTAATTCTTTTTCTGCTAATCCTTTGGTTTTTTCATTTATCTTTAATCCAAATTTTTTGCCTACTTCAATAACACTTTTTGCTACAGGATATCCTTTAAAAACTCCACCACTAGAAATTTTTATTCTTGGATTTTTATTTATTTTTTTAAGATAAGCCTCAGCTACCTTGCTTCTAAATCTGTTATGCATGCAGACAAATATAATTTTTCTTAGGCTTTTTGTTTTTTTTAATTTTTTCATTTCTTTATTTTTGTTTTTTTATTTTATTCTTTTAATTTCTTTTATTTCATCTTCTGAAATTGCGCATCCCTTGAATTTCATTGAATAAAGCAGTGCATCTAAGACTTTTATGCTGTCTTTTAATTCAAGAAGATTTTTCTTCCAAAGAACATAAATTATTTCTGTGGATCTTATAAATCTAAATCCTTTAAAAAATTCAAAATTTCTTTTTTTC
>CAYLHY010000016.1:12689-14492 GCA_964383885.1 Candidatus Woesearchaeota archaeon | reverse complement strand
CTTTAATCACAAAACTTGAATTTGGAGGAATTATTCTCTTATGATTTTTTAAATGTATTTTTTCATCTTCTAAGATTTTATTTAAAACAGCTATTGTAAAAGGAGTTGCATATATTGTTGCATTAGGGTATCTTCTTGCAATATAAGGAACTGCTCCTACATGGTCTAAATGAGCATGGCTTATTATTATTGCTCTAACCTTGTCTCTCCATCCGAGTTTATCCAACACAAAATCATCAGGAAGAGCCTTAATCCTCCTCAATTTTTCAACACTCATTTTTTCTTTTGTCTCTGATTCTTCTAAATCCATTAAAGGAGGAAGATAAACTCCTGCATCTATAATTATGACATCTTCTTTAATTTTAATAGCAGTCATATTTTTTCCAACTTCTTCATATCCTCCAACTGTGCATATTTCCATTTCTTAAACCTCTTTTATGATTTTTTAAACCTTTACCATATAAAAAAAATTAGGTTTAAATATCTTGTTTTCTTAGTCTTTACATGAAACCCTTAAAGCCTTCAATGAAAGAGAAAAAAAGATATTTATTGATAAAAGGAGAAAAAGATATTAAAAAAACTAAAGAAATAGTATATAAAGCAGTTCTTGATTTTATAGGTGTTTTAGGAGCAGCAAAAGCAGGAATAAACTGGGTTAAAATTCAAGGTTTAGAAAAAAATTTAGGTGTTTTAAGTATTAATAGAGAGTCTTTAAATCAAGTAAGAGCATCTCTTTGCGTCTGCCCTGAAAAAATAGAGATTTTAAGGGTTTCTGGAACTATAAAAGGGCTGAAATTGACATAGATTCTTTGCTTCTTCTTTTATCATCCTTTCATCTTCTGCTAGAAGTTTTAAGAGTTTCTGAATTAATTATTTATTCTTCAGGTATGTTCAGATTTTCTAAATGTTTTATTAGTTTATTTTTTGCTTCTTCTCTTACTTTCTTAGGAACAGAGATATATTTATTTTTTATTATTCCCACAATATTATTATACAGTTCTTTTTTAGTATATACTTCAATAACTCTTCTTCCTGCTTCTGTTCTTACCTCTTCTGGAATTTCTTCATTTTTTACTAATGCTTCAAGATCTTCTAATTCTCCCTGAGCATATCTTTCAACAGCTTTTCTTCCTGCTTCTATCCTCACATCTTCAGGAACCCTTTCATCTTTTGCTAATTTCATAAGATCTCTATATCGTTCCTTCTGAGCATATCTTTCAACAGCCTTTCTTCCTGCTTCTATCCTCACATCCTTTGGAATTCTTTCATCTTTTGCTAATATTTTAAGATTCCATAATTCTCCCTGAGCATAACTTTTTTCAACAGCCTTTCTTCCTGCCTCTCCAATCCTGCTTTCTGCTTCTATTCTTACTTCTTCTGGAGTTTCTTCATCTTCTGCTAATATCATAAGATTTCTATACCATCCTTTTTGGATATAATCTCCAATAACTCTTCTTCCTGCTTCTATCCTCACTTCATCAGGAGACTCTTCATCCTTTATTATTTTCTTAAGATCTTCTAATTCTCCCTGAGCATAACTTTTTTCAACAGCCTTTCTTCCTGCCTCTCCAATTTTTCTTCCTGCCTCTTTTCTTACACATTCAGGAACTCCCTCATTTTCTGCTAATATCATAAGGCCTTTATACCTTCCTTCTTGAGCATATCTTTCAACAGCTTTTCTTCCTGCTTCTATCCTCACATCTTCAGGAACCCTTTCATCCTTTGTTAGATTTATGAGACATTCATACAGACATTCATACCATCCTTCTTGGGTATATCTTTCAACAGCCTTTCTTCCTGCCT
>CAYLHY010000016.1:0-12589 GCA_964383885.1 Candidatus Woesearchaeota archaeon | reverse complement strand
TTTCAACAGCCTTTCTTCCTGCCTCTCCAATTTTTCTTCCTGCTTCTATCCTCACTTCCTTTGGAATTCTTTCATCTTTTGTTAGGTCTACAAGACATCCATATAATCCGTCTTGAGCATATCCTCCAACAGCTCTTCTACTCGCTTCTCTCCTCACTTCCTTTGGAATTCTTTCATCTTTTGTTAGGTCTACAAGACATCCATATAATCCGTCTTGAGCATAATCTTCAAGAATTTTTCTTCCTGCTTTAATTCTTATTTCTTCTTTAGAAGCATGCACCATTAAGAAATAAAGTTCTTCATGATTAAGATCTCTACAATCTGCTTTTTTGTTTTTATCTTTCATTTTCCTCCACAAATAATAATATCTTATTCTTTATAAACTTTTCGGTTTTGTCACCACTTTTCTGTAGTTATAGATTAGATTTTAAGGGATTCTTTTTTATTGTTATGAACTGCTGTAACTGATTTCGCGTATTTTAAAATTTGAAAAGAAACATGCATCACACCGTAAATTCCAATAACTAATGTATCTTTATTTTTTATCCTTCCTAGTTTTAAAATTCTGTCTAATTCCTTACCTTCAGGATCGTATTCTTTAATTGAATACCATTTGTCTAATTCTTTAATATCCATCATGATTTTAATAAAAACTCAACTCTTTTAAATAAATTTCTTTTTTACCTGGTAAGTGTTGAAGGTATTTATGTTTTAGAAATCAAAAAGTTTATTTTTGTTTTAATTTATTTTCAAGATTTTTTCCATCAATTGACAAGAATGCTTTTCTTCCATCAATTACATAAAATTTTTCAGGTAATCCATTATTATTTAAATCTCTCTCATGGAGCACATATCCTCTTTCAACTTTTGCTTTTTCTAATTCTATTCTTGCTATATCAATTTTACTAAGCTGATAAACAGATATCCCCAAAACTGCTGCACCTCCAATAGCAATAGCTATTATTGCTGTTCCTAACCCTCTTCCAAGATGATCTTCTGCTGCCATGCTTTGTGTAATCACTTCAAATTTTATAAATTTATCGTCGCTTCACTTCCACAATTGAATCTTAATTGAACCCTAACCTAACAATGCACAGCCATAGAAAGACTTATAAATGCTGATGATAGGTTATCTTTGTGAGAAAGAGAAAAATAAACTTATTATAAAATTCTCTTAAGAAATTAAGAAAATGGATTTGCCAGACATACAACATCAAGCAATGGGTTATGACAGGACTGCTACTATGTTCAGTCCTGAAGGACATTTACTGCAGGTAGAATATGCAGAAAAAACAGTTAGACTTGGAAGTGCAAGTATTGGTATGGTATGTAAAGACGGGGTTTTTATATTAGCTGATAAAAGAATAACTGATAAATTAATTGTGAAAAAATCTTCTAATAAAATACATGAAATTGATTCCAATATCATAGCAAGTGTAGCTGGAATAATGTCTGATGCAAGAGTTTTAATTGAAAAAGCTCAAATTTTAGCTCAGCAGCATAGAGTAACTTATGATTCTCCTATTGAACCGGAATTAGTTGTTAAAGAAATTTCTAATATAAAACAGCAATTTTCCCAATATGGAGGAGCAAGACCTTTTGGAGTAAGTATGATGCTTGCAGGAATTAATAACAAGAAACCTGAACTTTACACTAGTGATGTAACTGGAAATTATCTTGAATATAAAGCAAATGCTATTGGAGAAGATGATGAAAAAATTAAAGAGAAACTAAGAGCTAAATACAATGAAGATCTTGATATAAAGAAAGGAGTTAAAATAGCATTAAACATATTCAAAGAAATTCAAGGAAATAAATTTAATATTGATAGATTTGAGTTAGCTTTTATTAAAAAAGATAAAGTAAAAATTGAGAAATTAGAAGGAGAGGAAATTAATAAATTATAATGACAAACACTATAGCTAGGATTAAAAAAGCAGGAAAAAGATTCGAGATTATTGTAGATCTTGATGATGCTCTTAAATTTAAGAAAGGAGAAATCTCTTCAATAAGTCCAGAAGGAGATTTGATTTTTTCTGATTCTGCAAAAGGACACAAAGCTTCAAGTAATGATTTAAAAGAAGCTTTTGGAACAGAAGATGTTAATGAAATTGCTGGAAAAATCATTAAAGAAGGAGAAGTATTAGTGACTCAAGAATACAGAAACGAAGAACAAGAAAGAAAATTCAAGCAGATTGTTGATTTTTTAGTTAAAAATGCTGTTGACCCTCAAACAGGAAACCCTCATACTCCTGAAAGAATAAAATCAGCTTTAGAACAAGCTCATGTTAATATAAAAAATGTTCCAGTTGAACAGCAAATCAATGAAATTATAGAGAAGATAAGTTCAGTTATTCCAATTAAAATTGAAACAAAGAAAATTAAAATTAAGATTCCTGCAATTCACACAGGAAAAGCATACGGAATTATTAATCAATACAAGGAATCAGAAGAATGGAAAGATGATGGAAGTTTAGAAGTTATAGTTAATGTTCCAGCAGGCATAATTATGGATTTTTATGATAAATTAAATTCTGTAACGCATGGAAGCGCTTTAACAGAGGAGATTAAAGAAGAAAATGACTGAGAGAAAAGTTGTAGTTCCAGGAGAAATTATTGCTGATGAGAATTTTCTGCCAGGAGAAGGAACAGAAAAAAGAGGGAAAAATATCATTGCAATAAGATACGGATTAGCAGAAGAACAAGGAAGAATAATAAAAGTTATTCCTTTATCAGGAGTTTATACCCCTAGAAGAGGAAATGTGGTTATTGGAAAGATTATTAATATAACTTTTAATGGATGGATTGTTGATATAGAATCTGCAGATAATGCTTTTTTATCTCTGACAGAAGTTCCTAGATACATAAACAAAGACTCCTTAGAAGATTTAATGGATATAGGAGATATGGGTGTTTTTAAGATAGTGGATGTCAATAAAAGAGGAGTTGATTTGTCAATTAAACAAAGAGGATTAGGAAAAATTGAAGAAGGCATAATAATAAAAATAAATTCTCATAAAGTTCCAAGAGTTATTGGAAAAGAAGGTTCTATGATAAAGTTAATTAAAGATGAGACCGGATGCAGTATTACTGTAGGCCAAAACGGATTAGTGTGGATAAGAGGAAAAAAAGTTGAAGATGAACTCCTTGCAAAAAAAGCAATTTTATTTGTTGCAGAAAAATCATTTGTTAATGGTCTTACTGATGAAGTAATTAAATGGTTTGAGAAAATTAAAAAATCAAAATGACAGAAAAAAAAGCAGAAAAAAAAGCATTTAAGAGAGAAGATGGAAGAATGTTTGATGAATTAAGGCCGATTAGCGCAAAAGTAGGAGTTATTCCTAATGCAGATGGAAGCGCTATGTTTTCCACTGGAGATACTATTGCAATAGCAGCTGTCTATGGGCCTAAAGAGATGCATCCTCAACACCAGCAGAATCCAGAAAAAAGTGTTTTAAGATGCACTTATACTATGAATAGTTTTTCAGTTCCTGAGAGAATAAGACCTGGGCCAAGCAGGAGAAGTATGGAAATAAGCAAGATAACAGAATGGGCGTTGGAACCAGTAGTTATGTTGGATAGATTTCCTAATACAGTGATAGATGTTCATATAAATATAATCCAAGCAGATGCTGGAACAAGATGCGCAGGAATAAATGCAGCATCTCTAGCTTTAGCGCATGCAGGGATTCCAATGAAAAGCCTTATATCCAGTGTTTCAGTTGGAAAACTTGACAAGCAATTGGTTGTTGATTTAACTAAACAAGAAGAGGATTTCGAAGAAGGAGAAGGCTCAACAGATATTCCTATTTCAATGACAGAAGACAGTGAAATAACTCATATTCAATTAGACGGAAAAATAAGCAAAGAAGAATTAAAAAAAGCAATTAAATTAGCTCAAAAAGCATGCAAAAAAATTAATGAAGTTCAGAAAAAAGCTTTGAAAAAAACAGCAACAAAGGAGGAAAAATAAATGGAAATAGAAACACCTAAAGTTACAGCAGATAGAATAAAACAATATTTACTTGAAAATAAAAGATTTGATAATAGAGGATTAGATGATTTTAGAGATATAGTTATTGAAACAGACATCTCCAAAAAAGCAGAGGGTTCTGCTAGAGTTAAAATTGGAAAAACAGAAGTAATAGTTGGAGTGAAATTAGATGTGTCTGAACCTTATTCTGATACTCCTGATCAAGGGAATTTAATCACAACTGCTGAATTGCTTCCAATGAGTTCTCCAAGAATAAGCTTAGGAAGGCCTGGAATAGACTCAATTGAACTTGGAAGAATAATTGACAGATGTATAAGAGAAAGCAAGTTTATTGATATGAAGAAGTTATGCATAAAAAAAGGAGAAAAAGTATGGACTGTTTTTCTTGATATTTATTCTTTAAATGATGATGGAAACCTTTTAGATGCTGCAGCAATTGGAGCAGTAGTAGCTTTAAAAAACACTAAAATTCCTAAATATGATGAAAAAGAAGAAAAAGTAATGTATGGTGAATTAACAAATAAAAGTCTTCCATTGAAAAAAGAAACTCCATTATCAATAACAATATGGAATATTGGAGATAAATTAATTGTTGACCCTACAAGAGAAGAAGAAGATATCGCTGAAACAAGAATTACAATAGGCTCGTACAATGGAAGTATCTGCTCAATTCAAAAAGGAGAAAAAAAGCCTTTAGACTATAATAAAATTGAAGAAGCATTGGATATGCATGAAAAAGTCTGGAACAAAGTATTTAAAAAAATAGAAAAATATCTAAAATAAAATGAAAGAAGAACAAAAATTCACTAAGTATGAAATAGCGAGAATTTTAGGAGCAAGGGCTTTGCAAATAGCTATGAATGCTCCATTGCTTATTAAAATAAAACAAGAAGACCTTGAGAAAATTAAATTTGATTCTCTGAAAATAGCAGAAGCTGAATTCAAATCCGGAATTCTTCCAATCTCTGTAAAAAAACCTTTTCCTGAGAAAAAAGAAGAAAAATTAAAGAGAGTAAGAGAAGCAAGAATAAGTGATGAGAAAAAACAAGAATCAGAAAAAGAAGAAGAAAAAGAAATTATAGAAGAAGGAGAAATAATGGAGTTAGCTAATCCTGAAGAAGAAAACGAGGCTGAAATAATAGAAGAGGGAATTTAATAATTAAAAGGCAATAAAAAAAGTTATAAAGACTTTTCTGTTTTCTGTTTTATGGTTGTAATTAAAAAAGTAACTTCTAATGTATTGCTTGATTCTAGAAAAGAAAAAACAATTTCTGTTACAATACATACTTCTTTAGGAAAATTTTCCTCTTCATCTCCAACAGGAAAATCAACTGGCAGATACGAAGTAAAGCCATATAAAAAAACTCTTGAACAGGACATTGAAACTTTAAAAAAATTCAGTGATTATTTTTCAGAAGATATTATTGAAAAATTTGAGGATTTAAGAAGAATAGAGGACATTGTAGACAGAATAGTTGGAGCAAATACACTCTTTGCCTTAGAATCTGCAATTTTAAAAGCTCTTGCTAAAGAACAGAAAAAAAATATCTGGCAGATAATCAACCCTAATGCAAAAAAATTTCCTAAGCTTGTAGCAAATATTATTGGAGGAGGAAAACACTCTCATTCAGAAAAAAAACCTGATTTTCAGGAATTTGAAGTTATTCCAGCAACTAATTCTGCAAAAGAATCCTATGAAATAATTAAAAAAATAAAAAAAGAGTCTGAAATGCTTTTAAAAGAACATGATAAAAAATTTAGGTCTGAGAAAAATGATGAAAATGCTTGGATTGCTTCTTTAACAGACAAAGAGGTTTTAGATGTTCTTAAAAAACTCACTAATAAGTTTGATTTTTCATTAGGAGTGGATATAGCAGCTTCAAGCTTTTACAAGAGAAAGAAATATAACTACAATAATCCGAATTTTAAAAGAACCCCTGAAGAGCAGTTTCTCTTTATAAGCAATTTAATTAAAAATTATAATTTATTTTATGTAGAAGATCCTTTTCAAGAAGATGACTTTGATGGTTTTGCAAAACTTCTTAAGAAATTTCCGCAGAGTTTAATAGTTGGAGATGATTTAACTGCAACTAATCCTAAAAGAATACAAAAAGCAATTGAAAAAAAATCAATTAATGGATTAATAATAAAGCCGAATCAAATAGGTTCTTTATTAAAAGTAAAGGAAGCTGTTGAACTCGCCAAAAAACACAAAATAAAAACAATCTTCTCTCATAGAAGCGGGGAGACAAAAGAAACTATTTTAGCTGATTTAGCTTTTGGATTTGAAGCAGATTTTTTTAAATCTGGAAGCTGCGGAGATGTCCGAGAAGAAAAAATCAAAAGATTAATTGAAATTGAAAAGAGTTTTTGAAAATGGATAAAAAAATTATGCCTCCGACTTATTTTATAATTTTATTATTTTTATCTATAGGAATCCACTTTGTTTTTCCAGTAATAAAATTAATTTCTCCTCCCTATAATTATTTAGGTATTTTGATTATAATCTTGGGAATTATTCTAAATCTTTGGACTGATTTACTTTTTAAGAAAAAACAAACTACTGTTAAACCACATAAAATGCCAAGTTTTTTTATTTCTTCAGGACCTTTTAGAATAAGCAGACATCCTATGTATCTTGGAATGGCATTGATTTTACTTGGAGTAGCAGTATTTCTTGGCTCTTTAATTTCATTTGTTTTTCCAATAATATTTATTGTAATAATGGAGAAACTATTTATTCCAATAGAAGAAAAAAATCTTGAAAAGAAATTTGGTAATAAATATATTGCTTATAAAAAAAGAGTAAGGAAGTGGATATAAGAAAGAATATTTTTATTCAAATTAGTGTCTGTTAAGGCAACAATGCAGAATTATAGAAACCCTTTTAAACTATTTTTTCAATAAATTCACATGGCAGAAAAAAAGACAAACCAAAAATCAAAGGAAGATAAAATTAAGGTTAAGACTGAAATTGAAGAAGAGAAATTAAAAGAAAAAGCTGAGAAAGAATCAACAGACTCTGAAAAAGTTGGATCTCTTGAAGCAAAAAAGAAAGAACTTTTAAAAAAAGTTAAAGAAAAAGCTGAAAAACTTAAAGAAAAACTTGAAGTTACTTCTACTGAAAAACTTAAAGAACAAGTAAAAGCTAAGAAAAAAGAAGAGATGCTTGTTCCTTTAGAAGAATACGTTAAAGCAGGAATTTATCTTGGAACCAGGGTTGTTACACCAGACATGAGGCCTTTTGTGTATAGAAGAAGAGCAGATGGTTTGGCTATATTCAACACTGATTTAATAGATGAAAAATTAAAACAAGGAATTGAATTCTTAAAAAAATTCAACCCAGAGGATATTATTCTTGTATGCAAAAGGCAGGCTGGGTGGAGAACAGCTGAAATGTTCGGCAAGCTTACAGGGATAAGGGTTTTTACAAAAAAATATCCTGCAGGAATTTTAACTAATACATCCTTGCCTGATTTTTTTGAAAATGAATTAACTATAATAACAGATCACTGGCTTGATAAAAACGCCCTTAATGATACTCTCACTGCAAGAAAAAAAGTTTTAATGATTTGCGATACTAATAATTTCAGCAAAGGAGCTGATCAAGTTATAATTGGAAATAATAAAAGCCCGAGAAGTCTTGGATTGATTTTTTATTTGCTTGCAAGAGAGTATTGCAAGGCTAAAGGAATAAAAGCTGATGTTCCTGAATTAGGATGGTGGACAGGAGAGACAATTGAAAAACCTGAATTTGGCGTGTAGAGAAAATGATGATAAATACTGTCAGAGAAGGAAATTTAGTTCTTTTGGAATTAGAAGATGGAGCAGAATTCAAAGGATGGGTTAAAGAAAAACACTCTGATAAAAAAGTTATAAGATTAGATGATGTAGAAACCAGAGAAGACAGTGAAAGAGATAAAGAATACAGGGTTTTTGTTGCAGGAAACAGGTTTTATTCAATAATTCCAGAGAACAGAAGAATCACAAGAATTAAAAGGTATAAAGTATTGATATAAAATATTGTAAATGCAAACTATTACAGCTGAAAAATTTAAACCTTAAAAAACAACCAGGATTTTTCTGGCTTACTGCCGTAAGAGGTTTTTACAAGAACATAATTTCCTTTAAGTTTTTTTCCATGAAAAACAACCTCTATTTTCTTTTTGTCTTTATGTTTTAATTCATAAGTTCCTTTATCCCATATTTTAACAACACCTGCTCCATAATGCCCTTCAGGAATAACTCCTTGAAATTTAGCATAATCAAGAGGATGATCTTCTACTTGTATAGCAAGTCTTTTAATGCCTTTTGCTTTTGGAGGGGTTTTTGGAACAGCCCATGACTTTAGAACTTTATTCATTTCCAGTCTTAAGTCATAGTGAAGATGAGTTGCTTTATGTTCATGTACAACAAAAATTAATTTTTTTCCAGGAGATTTTTTTTCAATAGGAGCTGGCTCAGGAGAAGCTTTTTTGCCCTTTAAGATTCTTTTTTTGATGTATTCTTTTAAAGACATTTTAATTTCTTTTATTTCTTCTTTTTTAATTTTGTTTTTTCTGTTTCTGATTGAATTATTTCACTTATTTTACTCTGAAGATTAAGCATGAATTTTTTTACTTCATTGAATTTTTGAGAATCTTTTTTTTCATGAGCTTCTTCTAATTTTTTTTCTGCTTTTTCTAAGGATTCAGATATCTGACTTAAAATCAAGGAGTCTTCTTTTTTCATAATATATTCAGAAAAACAGACTTTATATTTTTAATGATATTTTTTAACTCACTCCTGAAATTCGCTCCAACAGTATCAAAAAAACTCAGATAATTCTATCCATTTATTGAACAGCAGCATTAAAACATGAGCTTCTTTTGGCGTATCTACATTGTGAGAGTGATATTCAATATCTCTAGAATTAGATTTTTTTAACAAGCTTTCTATATTGTTGTGGCTTGTAGCTAACCAAACACCATTGTTGCCAAGATAAATTTGGCTTACAAAACCTGATTGTTCATAGAGGGTGTAAGGATTCAGCCAATTTATTCCAGCTTTTTTTAATTCTTCATTTCCTAATTCATTAACTCTTTTTTGTTTTTCATCAGAAATTTTTATTTGAATAATATCTCTTGCAAAATCTCCATCTAAAGATACAACAAAATCATAACTGTCAGCTGAAAATTCTGATGGCTGCCAGATTATTTTTTTCATCTTTTTGAATCTTGAGTTTAAATAATTTTATATCAGTCTTTCCAATGCCCTTTTTCCAGTCCAAACACAATTATTTAGACATTTCATTCCTTGCAGACATTTTGGTTTGAGAGCATTTTTGCCATAAGTTTTTATGTATTCTTTATAGCCCCTTGCTGTTTCAAGAGTGTTTCTCATTATTTCTAATTGGGCATGACCACACAATCTTAATAGAGCTTTTGATCTAAAATCTTCAATTCTCCCTCTTTCGTAAATTTTTAATAATTGGGCTTGTGGAAAATCTTTTTCTGCTACGTTGCTCAAATCATCAATCCATTCAGATTCTCTTCCAGATTCTCTTACAATCGGAGGAACAAAAAATCCTTCTTTTGCTCCTTTTTCTGTCCCAGATAAAACATTGTAACTGATTGTCCTATGTCTATGTGCTTGTGCTAAACCTGCAAAACTTAAAAGATAAATTCTTGAATACATGCCCTTCCCTTCTGTAAATGTATCTTTTCCTTCTGTAGATGGAATATCTATTGTTGAAAAATAAGATAATTTTCTATCTGTTTGATTATCTAATCCCTCAATTCTCAAATTTTCTGTTTGAGATAAAAAATCTTGCATTTCAGTCGCAAGTCTTGATTTAAATTCGTCATCATCATTTCTATACTTCTTATTAAATCTTTCAAATTGTTGTTGAAGAAAATTTAATTGTCTTAGATTTATTGTATGAACCATTTTAGTTGGAGTGAACACACTAGTCATATATCTCGCATTTTCTTGTGCAAGTTTTTTAACTGCTATTTTTCTTGCAGAAAAATCTTTTGTTTCTGGATAAATTTTATCAATTTCAGGAATTAAAATCTCCATCCATTTGTCATACAACTTTTTTTGTTCAGGTTCAATATCTGACATTACAGTATATCTTGCGGATTTTTCAGAAGTTGCATATTGTTTCTCGTTGTTGAATAACATTACTAATGCTTTTGACATCCCATTGAAATAAAAGGTTAAATTCATATGCTCAAATACACTATGATGCCCAGAACTAACTAATCGGTTTAGCAACTGTTTATTAATTGGTTCTTTTTGTATATCTGCCCAGTTTTTATTAGTGTAACAAACTCTTGCGCATTTCAGTCCAAATTCAATCATTTCTCTTGAATCTTTCAATCCATTTGTAGAAGCAATAAGTTCAATGTTCATAAGTTGAGAGATTTATTTTGTTTTATATAGATTATTGTGATAAAAAGAAAGAATCAAAGAAGCGCCGTATCTAAGTAAAATTTAGAGTTCGAAAAATTTAAAATAATTTAATTTTAAATAACAATTATGACAGCGAAAAAAATTATGATTCAATCAACTGGTTTTGGAACAGGTGTTGGGAAAAGTTTTGTGGTTGCTCTGCTTTGCAGGCTTTTTAAAGAAGATGGATATGAAGTAGCACCTTTCAAAACATTAAATTTAACTCCAGTGACTTACGCCAAAAATGGAAAAGAATTTGGATACGCTCAAGCATTGCAAGCTGTAGCTGCTGGACAAGAACCAGATTATAGGATGAATCCCTATACTCCAAAGTCTTTGGGTAATGGTAAGTTCGATATATTTCTGGAAGGTGAATGTATTAGAAAGAATTATAATATAAAAAAAGGGTTTATAAAAGCAAGTCTAAAATCGATGTTAGGATTTAAAGAAGAATTTGAACATATAAAAGATGCTGCAAGAAGGTCATTAAAAAGTTTATCAGAAAAATATGATATCATCTGTATCGAAGGTTCAGGACCAGCAAAGCTCTTTGGGTTTGGGCCTTTTAGTAAATTGATTGAAATAGCTAATATGGAAACAGCTAGAATTGCCAATGCTCCTGTTGTTTTCGTTACTGACAATTTAGATTCAATTCCAGGAGTGCTATCTTATCTAAAAGAAAAGGAAAGGGTGAAAGGTGTGATACTAAACAAGTTTAGGACTGATGAACTTTTGAGTATGGGAATAGAAGAAAAATATATAAGATTTGGAATAAATAGGATCAAATCAATTTATCAGAAAAAGATTGGAAAAGATGTTTTAGGAATTATTTCATATCTTCCAGAGTTAGCAAAACTTCCTGACTTAGATCCTATTGTGCCCTCTCCGAAAGTCCCTTTTGATATTTGGGAAAAAGCAATAAAAGACATTTCAAAAAAAGTGAGAGAGTGTATTGACATGAAAAAAATTTATAAGATTATATATTGAATCGTGATATTAAGTTATGTTTTTTTGAGAGGACTGTGAATTATTGTCCAACAAGAATTTAAACTTATTTCATTCATCTAAATTTTTTAAATAAGATTACTATTAATCTTTATTTTATTAATAATATCCACAAAGATTTTTCTATATCCTGGGTTTATTTCAACAACTGGTTTCATCTTTACCATTGCATCAATGAACAACTTGTCATAAGGCAGTTTTCCAATTATTTGGATTCTTTTCTTTTTTGCAAAGTTCTCTATTTTTTTTGTAAATTCTTTATTTATATCAAATTTATTTATAACAATTCCATAAGGAATTTTAAAATGTTCAACAACCTTTAAGGCTCTTTTTAAGTCACTTAAAGCCGAAGGGGTTGGTTCTGTAATTGCTGCAACATAATCAGAATCCCGAATAGAAGCTATTACTGGACAGCCAATTCCAGCAGCAGAATCAACAACAATAAAATTTGTCTTAACTCTCTCGGCAATTTTCCTTGCTTTTTCTCTAACAACTTCAACGACATTTCCAGAACCTGATTCACCAACTTTTAACTGACCAGAAACAATGTAAAACCCATATTTTGTTTTCATTTCCCCAACAAGTGCATTTTTTATTTTTTTTAATTTTATTCCCTCTGGGCAAAGTAGTTTACAGGCACCGCAGCCTTCACATAGAAATTTATTTATTACAGGAATGTTTCTTTTTTTATTCCAAGAAATAGCAGAAAAAGTGCACACATAAGGTAATTTTTTTGCATTCAAACATTTTTTAATCTCTTTATTTACAAATGCTTTATAATTCGTTGATATTTTTTCAAGATTTTTAAATTTTTTAATGCCAAACAGCAAACCAAGATTAGGAGTATCAACATCACAGTCAGCAGTAACAATTTTATATTTTTCTGCTAGAACCATAGCTAAGGAAGCGCTAAAACTGCTTTTTCCTACTCCTCCTTTACCAGATAAAATTGTTATGGTTTTCATTTTATCATTTTTATAATTTGATCTATGGCTTTATGTTTAATCGGCTTTCCTTCTGAGTAACTTTTTTCAATTTCTTTGCTGTAAGGAATTTCTGCAATAATTTTTGTTTTATATTTTCCTGCAAGGTTTTCAATTGTTTTTTTATTTGCAATATCTGATCTATTTAAAATAATGTAAGATTTAATTTTCA
>CAYLHY010000015.1:0-14750 GCA_964383885.1 Candidatus Woesearchaeota archaeon | reverse complement strand
CAGCAGATAATCCTCATTCAGATTCCGGAGATTCAAGAATTGTATTAAGGCTTTCATCAAGTACAAATGCTCATGCGCAGATACCAAAAGGTTCATGCGTTGGAGAAGTTGTAAAATGTGATGAATATGACGTACGTGTTGCAGGATTATTAGTCGGTACAGATAACGAAGCTTGCAATAATCAAACAGGATGTCATGTAGAAGATAATGGAGTTTACCCTGATAGTTGTGAAGGGAATGCAGAACCTTGCGGAAATTTTACAGATGAAGCTTCTTGTTTAAAGCAAGATGGATGCGTGTGGAAAACAATCCCTTATTCCTATCCTATTCTCGTTAAATATTCAAACCTAACTTGCAGAGCTACAAATTCTTCAGAAGGTTGCTTTAAGAAAAATGAAAAATGCATTGTAAGATTAAGTGACTGGACAAATGCTCACTTAGAAACATGCGACAACAGCAATTATCCAATACAAATATGCTGTTCAAGTGAAGTTCCATGCAGTAAATTCACAACAAAAGAAGAGTGTTTTAAGTATAAAAGTTGTGCATGGACCCCAATTATAAATGAAACAACAAAAAAATTAACAACATCAAATGCAGATGGAGGAGGGTGTTGTAAGATTGGAGAAAGATGGGATCCTGATAAAAATGAAGGGGCAGGAGGATGTGAAGAAACTTTTGCTGAAATCTGCAATGATCCTTGGACATCTAGTGGTAATAAAGGAGCTGTAAGGTATAATGAGGAAAAGAGTCAGTGGGAATATTGCGCTCAAGTTACATCAGAAATTTCAACTGGTTATTGGTATCCTGTTGAAAAATATTAAAAAATTTTAACAGTTCTTTTAATTATTCATTCCAGTAGCCTGCAACTGCTCTATCACTATCATGCCCGTCTGTAGAAAAAGAATCTTCATTTCCAGCAGGCCTTGATAAATCCTCTCCATTAAGCTTTTGATAATGGCTTCTTGCAATAATTAAATCTTCTTGTGAATAAGAAGTGTTTGAAGAAGTTGCATAAAAAACACTATCAATGTAATTAGTATCATTTGTTTCTCCTGAACCAATCATATTTTCAGAAAGTTCTTGAAGCCAGACGTTCTTACCTTCTAAAGGATAAAAACGAGAACTAGCACGAATAATTTCTTTTCCATTAAAATAAGAACTATTTCCTCCTCCGCTTCCAATACTATTATCCCAATGAATAGTAACATATCCATCTTCATCTCCTGCATAAACAGAGTCAACTTCTTCTATATCTGCTGCTGTGAATGTAAAACTTCCTTGGCAGAACTGAGATAATTCATTAATTATAACATCTTTTACTCCTTGAACTATTGCTGGGTCAACTGGATTTCCTGTTGTTGATTCTCTTAAATAAATTCTGAATTTTGGTTTTTGAAACCATTTTCTCATGTCTCCATTTAATCTTCCGACATCATTTATGAATTGCCTGTCTGATTTTTTGAATAATCTGCAATTTCTTGTTAATTTTCCTTCTAATGCTTTTTGCTTGCTTATTAAAAAAGGCCTTGGGCGATATGATTCATATCTTATTCCTTCATTTTCTGAACCTGTGTTGTCATCATTAATCCTTACATCATATTCTCCGTCTGGAACATCAACTAACTGCCAGTCTCCGTTTGCATCTGTCCATGTTGTGTAAACAGGTGAAGAAGGATTATCCCAATCTGAAAACTCAACTCTTATTCCAACTAAAGGTGTTTCAGTTACATAAGCTTTTATATTTCCTGAAGCTGTTTCTACATTAGTGACATAAACACTGAAGCTTGTTTCATTGCTTAATTCTCCGTCTGAAACTCCTACTGTGAAATTATGGCTTAGGTTTGATTGAGAATCATTAGGAACCCAGTTTATCTCGCCTGTTTCAGAATTTATTGTTGCTCCATCAGGAGAATCAATTAAATAATATGTTAAAGTGTCATTGTCTTGATCAGAAGCATCTATGTCTCTGTAAAAGTTGCTGTTTTCAAGAACATTGCCATTGTCTTGAGCTTCTATTACAGGAGCATGATTTACAGGAGTAGTTTTTGAATCATCTTTTCCTGAATCTCCGCATCCAGCAATAAAAGGACTTAGAAATAAAGCTGTTGCTAAACCTAAAGATTGAACTGGTTTTTTCAATGAATTTTTTATTGGACTGAATAATTTTTTTACAAGGCTCATTTTAGGTTTAAGTTAAGTGCATCTTGTATATTGTAACTACTGATTAGTGATATATAAATGTTTCTATGATTTGTAATGTTGCAAGGTTTATATGTTTTATAAAGGAAAAAGAAGTATAAATAAGTTTTGAAAAAACTTAAAAAAATAAAACAAGTTTATATAAAACACTCTCTTAATATTGACTGAAAATCATTTAATGCCTATAGTCTTTAAAAGTAAATTTTTTGAAATATGTTTCTTTATTTAAGGCTTTTTCTAATACTTTTTTTAAAAGTTTTTTATCATCATCCCATTTAATTATTTTAACAAAATTATCAACATTTAACCACTTATATTTTGAATGTTCTTCATTTAAAATAATCTTCTCTGGTTTTATAAAAGAAATGAATAAATTTATAAAAGGAAATTTTTTAGAGAGATAATGATGCTAGCAGGAACAATCAGTATGCAGGACATAAGATACCTTAATTTATTCAGAAAAATAACTGGAGTAAGCACAAGATATGTTCTGAAATATAACGAAGGATTGATTTTTTGCGTTCCTAAAAGTCTTCTTTCAAAAGCTATTGGAGAAAACGCCAAGAATCTGAAAAAAATGAATGAAATTTTAAGAAAAAGAATAAAAGTTATTCCAATTCCAAGAGGAATACATCATGCAAAAGATTTTATAGAAGCTATTGTCTCTCCTGTGCAATTCAAAAATCTTGAAGTTAAAGATGATGAAATAATTCTTACAGCAGGAAAGCAGAGCAAGGCTGCATTGCTTGGAAGAGATAAAAGAAGACTTCATGAAATGCAGAAGATTGTTAAAAACTTTTTCAAAAAAGATTTTAAGATTGTTTAAGAATTCTTTTTCACAAATATCAATAAAATAAATTTAAATATTTGAAAGTCTTTAGAAAAATATAAGATGGATGGAATGTAAGATGGACTCTACGTCATATGCAGAGGATAAAACAAAAGGAATGATTGTATTTGATTGGCTGAAAATTCAATTAGAAAGAGCTAAAAGAAAAGGAAAACCAGTTTATGTTCTTGGATTTTCTATAGAAAATCATATTTATGATTTAGAAGAAACTATTGAAAGAATAAAGAAAATTCCAGGAATATATGATGTAATTCCTGTAAATGGAACTATTGAATGCATTGCTTTTGGAACAGAAAAAGAAATAAAAGGATTAGTTAGAAAGGTTTACATAGAAAATCTTGGAGATGAGATAGGATGTGTTGAATATACTGAGGAAGATAAAGAAAAAATAGATGGACCTTATGGAAAAGTCATTATGGCTATAAGACTTGCTCGTAGAAATGGAGAACAATGGCACTTCTATGATGAAGCCACAGAATCTTTTGAAGCATTAATGGCTGAAGCTGAATCTAAATTAGGTAAATCAAAAGACAAATAAAGAACCAAGAAATAATTTTTCTCAAAACCTTTATTGATTAACCAAAACTTTAAAAACTAATTTCATTACACATAATTATTCTTGTTATTTTAAAATGGGATTAAAAAACGCTTTAAAGAAAAAAAAAGACAGAAAGAAATTCAGATGGAAAGATAGGAAATATAAAGTCAGGACTCTAAATCTTTATGCTAAATCAGATCCTTTAGAAGGAGCAAGTCAAGCTAAAGGCATTGTTCTTGCTAAAGTTCAAAAAGAAGCAAAACAGCCGAACTCTGCAATGAGAAAATGCTGCAAAGTTCAATTAACAAAAAACGGCAAAACTGTCACTGCTTTTATTCCAGGAAATCTTGCACAAAAATTCATAGATGAACATGATGAAGTGATGATAGAAAGAATTGGAGGAAAACAAGGAAGAACAAAAGGAGATATTCCTGGAGTAAGATATCAAGTTATACAAGTAAATGATCAGCCTTTGCATAGATTAGTAAAAGGCAAGATTGAAAAAGGTAGAAGATAAAATGACTGAAGCTAAAAACAATAAAAATAAAGTTATGCTTCCAGAATTTAAGATTTTTGATTTATATGACCTTTCTGAAATAAAAATAGAAGATCCAGGATTAAAAAAAGTCATTAATTTAAAACCAAAATTAATTTTAAAGAGCCAGGGAAGAAATGTTCAGAAACTAGGGCAGACTAAAATCAATGTTGTTGAAAGATTAATGAATAAACTTGCTACTGCTGGACATAGAGGTAAAAAACACAGAATTGAAAAAGGAAATGCAACTGGAAAATACTCTAAAAATATGAAAATTGTTCTAGAAGCTTTAAAAATAATAGAGAAAAAAACAAATAAAAATCCTGTTCAGGTTTTAGTGACTGCAATTGAAAAATCAGCTCCAAGAGATGAAATTACTGTTATTGAATACGGTGGAGCTAGATATCCTCAAGCAGTGGATGTAAGTCCATTAAGAAGAGTTAATCTTGCAATAAAACATCTTATTCACGGAGCAAGTGACAGAGCTTTTAATAAGAAAAAAACAATTGCTCAGGGGCTTGCAGAAGAAATAATCATGGCTTCTGAGGAGAATGGAGAGAGTTTTGCAATTAAAAAGAAAAAAGAATCAGAAGCTCAAGCTGATTCAGCAAGATAATTATAAAAAATTAAGAGTAAATTAAAATGGCTGAAGAAGATATTTTAAAATTAATGAAGCAAAAAGACAAAATAAGAAATATAGCTATAGCTGCGCATATTGATCATGGTAAAACCACTTTCTCAGATAATCTTCTTGCAGGAGCTGGTATGCTTTCTGAAGAAACAGCAGGAAAACAAAGAGCATTGGATTTTCATGAGGATGAAGCTCAGAGGGGTATTACTATAGACTCTGCATCTGTATCAATGATTCATGAATTTCAAAATGAAAAATACTTGATTAATTTAATTGACACTCCTGGGCATGTTGATTTTGGAGGAGATGTTACAAGAGCTATGAGGGCTGTTGATGGATGTATTATTCTAACATGCGCTGTAGAAGGAGTAATGCCTCAGACAGAAACAGTTGTAAGACAGGCTTTAAAAGAATTAGTCAAGCCTGTTTTATTCATTAATAAGGTTGATAGATTAATCAGAGAAGTGAAATTAACTCCTGAAGCAATGCAGCAAAAATTTATTAGTATTATTGAACATGTTAATAAATTAATAGAAGAGATTGCTCCTGAAGGATACAAAGAAAAATGGAAAGTTGGAGTAAGCGAAGGAACTGTTGCTTTTGGTTCAGCTTTTCATAATTGGGCATTAAGTTTTCCTTATATGAAAGAACATAACATTACTTTTAAAGACATTATAAACGCTTACAACACTGACAATCATAAGGAATTAGCAAAAAAAGCTCCATTGCATACAGTAATTCTTGATATGATAATAAAACATCATCCTAATCCAGTTGAAGCTCAAAAATACAGAATTCCAAAAATCTGGCATGGAGAATTAGATTCAAAAGTAGGGCAAGACTTAATAAACTGCAATTCAGAAGGAGAACCTGTTTTTGTTCCAACAAAAATAGTTGTTGATAAACATGCAGGAGAAGTTGCTGCTGGAAGACTTTTCTCAGGAACTTTAAAGCAGGGTGATGAGGTTTACATGAATTTAGCAAAAAGAAGAGTGAGAATCCAGCAGGTATCTGTTTACAAAGGCGCGCAGAGAGTTATTATGAATGAGGTTTCAGCAGGAAATATAATCGGAGTTGTAGGATTAAGAGATGTATTTGCAGGAGAAACAGTTTCTAAAAATGAAATTGAGCCTTTTGAAGCAATTAAGCATTTGTTTGAACCTGTTGTTACTAAGTCTATTGAAGCTACAAAAGCAGCTGATCTTCCTAAATTAGTTGAGGTTTTAAAACAAGTAAGCAAAGAAGATCCTTCTATTAAAGTAGAAATAAATGAACAGACAGGAGAATCACTGATCTCAGGAATGGGGGAATTGCATTTAGAAATTATTGAAGACAGAATTAGAACAGAAAAAGGACTAGAGGTTAAGACTTCTCCTCCTATAATAGTTTACAGAGAAACAGTGAATAAGGAAACTCCTCAAGCAGTAGAAGGAAGATCTCCTAATAAACACAACAGCTTTTTCATAAAAGTAGAACCATTAGAAGATAATGTTTATGAGGCAATCCAAAAAGGAGATGTTCCTGAAGGAAGAGTAAAGAAAAAATCCCAAGAAATTGCAAATATTTTCTCAAAATTAGGATGGAGCGGAGATGAGATTAAAAACATTAAGGATATTTATCGTGGAAATATTTTCATGGATGAAACAAGAGGTGAGGTGCATATAGGAGAGGTTATTGAAATGATTTTAGATGCTTTTGAAATGGTTATGGATCAAGGGCCTTTAGCAAGAGAACCTTGCACTAAAATGAAAGTTTCTTTAGTTGATATAAGGCTTCACGAGGATGCTATTCATCGTGGACCTGCTCAGGTTTATCCTGCTGTCAGAGAAGCTATTACTGGTGCAATGAGAAATTCAGATGCGAGTTTATTAGAGCCTGTTCAGATTCATTTAATAGAAATGCCTAATCAATTTTTAGGTGCAATCACAAAGCTTGTTGGAAGCAAGAGAGGGCAGATGCTTCATGTTACTCAAGAAGGTGCAATAAGCCAGATGGAAGCTAAAATACCTGTTGCAGAAATGATTGGATGGAGCAATGATTTAAGATCAGCAACTGAAGGCAGAGGAAATTCTTCATTAAAAGATCAGTTGTTTGAACCTGTTCCAAGAGGAATGCAGCAGGAAGTCATTAGAAAAATAAGAGAGAGAAAAGGTTTAAGTGAGAATCAGTGATTTATTTTATAACAAATCAATTTTTTCAGGAAAAAATTCTAATTTCAATTCATCAGTTATTGTCACTAATTCAATTTGTTTAATAGTCTCAGGAAATTTATTTTTCAATTTATTTATGAAATCATAAATATTTTGTTCTTTTTCATTTTCTGTTTCAATTTCTAATTCCCATGAACCAAGAGATTTAATTAAATGTATTGTATTTGGATATTGTTTTAAAAAAGAAATTAATTGTTCTACTTTCCTTTTATCATACTCCTGCAGATAAATACAAAGTTTATGAAAATTAATTCCTATTTTTTTAAAATCTATGAAAACTGTAAATCCCTGCAAAATTCCTTTTTTCTGAAGATTTTTAATTCTGTTTACTACTGTTCTAGCATCTATTTTTAATTGATTTGCAATTTCTATTGCTTGAAATCTTGCATTATTCTTAATTAAATTTATAATTTTGAAGTCTTCTTTGGTTAATTTTATGTTCTCTACTCTTCCACCAAAAATAAATTCCTTTCTGTATAAAACAGGTTTATTGATTAAATAATCTCTATTAAAAACAAGTCCTTCTTCTATTTGAGTAATATCATAATCTTGAATATACTTGCTAAATTTTGTTAGAATTTCATTTTTCTTTTTAGAAAAATCTATGATATTCTTTGTGTACATTCCTAAAAGTAGATCCCATCTTCCTACACACTTAGCTATCCATGCTATGTTTGGGTTTGAGATAAGATAATCATAAAGTTTTTTTTCAGTTTCTTTGGTTAATCCATGTAATCTTAGATAAATCTTGCTTGAAAAAATACTTAATCTTGATAAAGAAAAAACAGGAACGAATTTTGTTATGACTTTATTTTTAACTAATTGATTAACGTGATAAGCCACAGTTTCTTTTTTTGAATTTATATTTCTAGCTATTTGTTTGTAACTTAGTCTTGAGTTCTTTCCGAGTTCATAAAGAATTTTTCTGTCAATATTATCTAATTTATACATTTTAAACATTAATTCACTTTTATTTATAAATATTGTTATTTTGTGTAAAAAATAAAACTTAAGTTATATATACTTACAAATTAACATATCATAACTATATGTGTCAGAGGAAAAAATGAAAAGAATAAACGAACTAGCAGGAATAGGATTATTAACTTTTGCGATAGTTGGGGCAACAATGTCAATTATAGGGCTTACAAAATCAATTTATGAATGTATTGATAATTATTATAAAAAGAAGTATTTGCCAAGCAGAGTTTATGTTAGAGAATTAAATAATGACGGAAGAGAAGATATAATCATTAGAACTGAAAAAGATTATGATATAATATATCTGCAACAAAAAGACGGAAGTTATAGGAGATTAGAAGAATATCAAAATGAATTTAAAAGCAGATTAAAAGACAGTATAAAAGACTTAAACCAAAACACTTATCATCATTAATAAAGCAATTATTATTGCAAACCATGCAAAATTAATTTTTCTTGAGATTTTTATTAAAGTGTGTATTGTCAATAATCCAAATACAAAGGAAGCTATTAATCCGATAAAAGAAGCCATTGAAATGAAAATTATTTGATTTATGTTCAACAGAATATTTCCAATAAAAACAACAGGAAGACTCATTAAAAAGCTTAATTTTAAGGCAGTTGTGTCATCAAATTTTCTTAATAATAAAGTTGAAATAGTGATTCCTGATCTTGATAATCCAGGCATTGCGCTTAGTCCTTGTGCAAATCCTGCAAGAATTGAATCTGAATTTTTAAGATGAGTTATTTTTCTTAAACCTTTATTTCTTATACTGAGTTGGAGAGTTCCTGTTATTAGTAAGAGAACACTTACAGAAAAAGTAATTATTTTTCCAGTAAGAATTAAATCAAAATTCATTAAAAGATTAAGAATTAAAATCCCAAAAACACCTGTTATTATTGTTGATATAATTAAAAATTTCAAAAGCTTTTTTGTTTCTGTATTTGAGGATTTGCAAAGCTGACAGCAAAACAAGCTCTCTAAAAGATCTGCTACATCTTTTCTAAAATAAATTAATGCAGCAAAAAAAGTTCCAAGATGCAGAAATAATGCTTGATGAAGAATAAAACTTAAATCAGTAATACTGAAAAAATTAACCATGACTAGGGTTATTAATCCAGAGGAGCTTATTGGAAGCCACTCTGCAATTCCTTGAATAATTCCAAGAATCAGATGCTGGAAAATGTTATTAATCATAACCTTTAAATAAAAATTCCATATAAATATCTTTTGCTTGAATTTTTCTCCGACGATAAAATCAATTAAATAAATTTCAAAAAGTTTAAAACATCTAAAAATTAATATTTTCCAATACTAGCTAATTCCTTTGGTTGATGTGAAATATCGTTCCAATATTTTAATCTCCAATTTTTAAATTTAGGCATCCAATAAACTTCAGAAATCCCTGTCTCAAGCAATCTAAATCTAATTAAATTTTTAGGATTTAGTTCAAGTAAAATAGAAAGAATTAATCGGTTAGTATTTCCATGTGCAATAATTAATATTCTTTTATTTTCTTTTGCTCTTTTGGTAAATTTTTCAAGAAATTTTTTTAATTTAGAATATTGAGTTAATTCCTCATTACTCCACTCTTTTTGATCTTTCTTGAATATTTCAGAGCTTATTTCATTTAATACTGGTTTTATTCTTATAGGAATATTAATCTTTTCAGAAATTATTTTAGCAGTTTCAATTGCTCTTTGTAGACCACTACAATAAAGTTCATCAAAGTGATTTTTACTCAATCTTTTAGCAAAATTTTTTGCTTGTTGTATTCCTTTTTGAGATAACCCTAAATCTTCTTCTCCCTTTTTTTCAGCATGTCTAACAAATACTATTTCCATCTGTATGTTTATATGAAACAAAACTTAAATAATTTTTCAGATGTTAAGAAAAATAGAATTTTTAGGAAATTGGAATAATAATTGTTTGTAGTATCCTTTTTCTCCGACGATAAAAAAGATGTTTTTCTTAAGAATAGAAAAGTTTATAAATGAATTTTTATGTAATAAGATTACGAGGTTAATGATTCAAAATCTTTAATTAACTTACAACAATAAAATGGCTAAAGAAAAACCAAACATGAATGTTGTGTTTGTAGGGCATGTTGATGCTGGAAAATCAACAATAGTTGGACAACTAATGTTCCAATCAGGAGCTGTTTCTGAACAGCAAATGGCTAAGCTTAGAGAAGAAGCTGCAAAACACGGAAAAGCTGGTTTTGAATTCGCTTACATTATGGATAAGATTAAAGAGGAAAGAGAAAGAGGAGTTACTATTGACTTAGCTTATAAGAAAATTATGACTCAAAAATACCAAATCACAATCATTGATGCTCCAGGACACAGAGACTTTGTTAAAAACATGATTACTGGTGCTAGTCAAGCTGATTCAGCATTCTTGGTTATTGCTGCTCCAGCAGGAGTTCAGCCTCAAACTACTGAACACTTATGGCTATTAAGAACAATGGGTGTTAAAAACATCTGTGTAGCAATCAATAAAATGGATGCTGTAGAGTATTCTGAAGAAAGATTTAATAAAGTTAAAGAAGAAGTTGGAAAATTACTTCAAGGTGTGGGAATTGACCCTGAAAAAACCACTTTCATTGCATGTTCAGGATTAAAAGGAGACAACATTGTTAAAAAATCAGAAAACATGCCTTGGTATAAAGGCCCTACTATCTTAGAACAATTTGATTTATTCCCTGCTCCTGAATTACCAACTGACTTGCCATTAAGAATGCCTGTTCAAGATGTTTATGAAATTACTGGAATCGGAACAGTTCCTGTAGGAAAAATTGAAACAGGAGTTATGAAGCAAGGAATGAAAGTTAAGATTCTTCCAGGAAGAACAGGACAAGGAGTTGAAGGAGAAGTTAAAACTATTGAAGCTCACCATGAAACACTTCCTCAAGCAGAAGCAGGAGATAATATTGGAGTAAACATAAGAGGAGTAGGTAAAAAAGATGTTGCAAGAGGAGATGTTATTTGCGACGCTGAAAAACCAATTCCTGTTGTTGAGGAATTCATAGCTACAATCACTGTTATTAATCACCCTACTGTTTTAGCTAAAGGTTATACTCCTGTATTCCACGTTCACACAGCTCAAGTGCCTTGTCAATTTGTTGAGTTGATTGAGCAGATTGACCCAAGAACAGGAGAAGTTATAAAGCAAAATCCTGAATTCTTAAAGAATGGAGACACAGCTAAAGTAAGAATTAAACCAGTTGGAAATCTTGCTTTAGAAACTCAAAAAGACAATCCATTCATGAGTAGATTTGCTGTTAGAGATGCTGGTGCAACAGTAGCAGCTGGAATGTGCACTGAAATAGTTAAAAAGAAATAATTCAGCATCTTAATTTATACTTATCATTATTTCATTAGTATTAATTAATAATTATCAAATTAACTAAATCTTTTATTAAAAAAGTAAAATGAAAATGCAATTAGACTTAGAAGAAAAAAGAAAAGAAGAGAGAGTAATTGAATACTTGGAAAGCCAAGGAAAAAAAGTTGAAAAAATCACTGATTTAAGAGGAAATGAGTATTATGCGAATACTTTTGGAATAGATGGGTTCAGGGTTTTTAAAATGCCTTTTTCAATACGAAAAGATGCTGAACATATAAGTTTTGAATCTTTTGTGTATGAAGTAGAAAGTTTTTCATCCAACAATAAGGGAAGAAGCTATCGTGCTCATGTTGATTTAGATAGTTTTGTTTCTTTTCATGTATTCAGTGTGTATGAACTGAGAAAAGAAAGCCCTCTTGTAAGAGATGCTGTGTCATCTATGAATTCTGCGAGGGGGGAGTAGAGGTAAAGGATTAGGATTTTAGAATTTTATTGATTTTTTAGTTTTTTTCTTCAAATATGAGATATTTAAGGGTGATTTGTATAATTGAATGCAGGTGTCTTTAAAAAGTTGGGTTGTTTAGAATTTAGAGAAAAATAATAATAAATCCTAAAAATTAATTTGATTGAAAATGGTTAAGAAAAAAAGAACACCTACACCAAAACAATTGGCTAATTTAGCAAGAGGAAGAAAAATTCTTGCTCAAAATCAATTAAGAAGAATGGGAATAAACTTAAATCCAAGACCCCAAATAATTAGAGAGGTAGTAAGACAACCTGTTATTAATCAAATTACAACCCATCAACATAATATAAAATTTCAACTTTCTTTATTTAATAAGCTCTTAGAGACAAAGCTATTTACCCTTGAAGTTAATAAAAATAAAGAAAAGCTAAATTTTTATGAAGTGATTAATAGAATTTATTCTCAACTAGATAATCACCAAAATAAAATTTTGACTAATGAAGAGAATATAAATAGAATTATTAATTTTATCAATTCAAAAAGCAATAAAAATTCTGAAAGATTTGAAAAAATTGGAGAAGAAAATAATACATTAAAAAAAGAAATTAAGTCAAAAAGAAAAAGAGAAATTAGTGGATAGAATTATGAGGATGGAAAGTTAAAAAAGCAGATAGATGAGGCTGCTGTTGAAGTGTTGAAAAGGAAAGATAGATTTTCATATTTCTAGCAATCATAAATATTTATAAATGTGTTTAAATATTTCTATTTAAAAGAGGTTTATGCTCTATGGGACAAAAAGAGGGAGGTGAAAGTAAAGCCAGTTTGTTGGAAGAATTAAAATCGCTTCTGAAAAAAGATGAAAGACTAGTATCTGAGGATAAACTGTTGAAAAACAGAATTGTTGAATTGGCACTAAAACTAGATAAAGATTTGATTAAGCTTCTTCTGAGCAACAAAAAAATCAAAGAGCATTTTTTCACAGAAGTTGATAAAATATTGGTTTTTAATAAAGAGAAATTTATGAAATTCGTTGATAATAAGGAATTTTTGCCTGATTCTTATACTGCTTTCAAAAACAAAATTGGCTTAACTGCTGATAAAAGATACATCGCCAAAAGCAAAGAAGTTGTTTTGGCTTGGCCATATAAAGATTGTATTCTTGAAGGCGGACAGGAGAAAGAAGACGAAAAAAGAAAAGAGATTTTTCACAATGAAGTTCTTGCTCCTGACGAGATTGACAGATTATTAGACCCAAAAGTATTTACAAACTTTAAAAGAATTGACGCCAAAGGAGAACATAAAGTCAAAGAGATTAAACCAACAGACAATTTAATCATAAAAGGAAATAATCTTCTGGTTTTACATTCTTTAAAGAAAAGATTTGCCGGAAAAGTAAAGCTGATTTATATTGATCCACCATACAATACCGGAAATGATGAGTTTAAATATAATGATAATTTTAACCATTCCACTTGGCTGACTTTTATGAAAAACAGATTAGAAGTTGCGAGGGAGTTGTTAAAGGAAGATGGAGTTATTTTTGTTCAGATTGATAACAGAGAGCAAGCATATCTAAAAGTATTAATGGATGAGATATTCGATAGAAATAATTTTATTACAACAGTTACTTGTAAGGTTAAGGGACCAAGTGGCGTTGCATCAGGTTCTCAATTTATATTTGATACAAATGAGTACATTTTAATTTATAAAAAGTCTTCTTCTGTAAAATTACCCTCTGGTTACAAAGTTGATAAAGAAATCATTGATAGCAATTCAAAAACAGTTGAGAACTATTATTATATTTTAGAAAGAATTAATACACAGAATCGTAAAAAAATTAAAGAATTACAGATGACTGGCGACACAATAAAGATTTTTAAAATTCCAAATAAAGATTTTTCTGTAAAAACCATACCAAAGAATAAAAGAACACAAGAAGTTTATTTAAAAAATTTTGATAAAATATATAGATTACAAACATTATCAGGTGGAACTGAAAAAAGAGTTTTAGAAGAAATACCTGATAATGGCATGTACCTTTATGAGTATATTCCTACAAAAGGGAAATTTAAAGGAAAAGTTGTTCAAAATTTCATTTTAAATAGGGGTGCTGTTACTTTCTTAAAAGATTTCGGATATATTAAAAAAGAGGGAAATAAAAGAATTCCTATCAGACAGGAATATGTAACTAACAGTTGGATGGAAGGATGGTGGCAAGGGATTGCAAAGGAAGGTTTTGTAAAACTAAAAAGTGGAAAAAAACCAGAACAATTGATAAAAAGAATATTGGAATTAGGAACTGAAAAAGGAGATTTGATTCTTGATTTCTTTTCAGGAAGTGGAACTACCTGTGCAGTAGCTCATAAGATGGGCAGGCAGTATATTGGTGTTGAGCAGTTAGATTATGGGCAAAATAGTGCTGTTGTGAGATTAAAAAAAGTGATTAATGGAGATCAAACAGGGATTTCAAAAGCTGTTGGTTGGAAAGGTGGCGGAGATTTTGTTTATATGGAGCTAAAAGAACTCAATGAAGAATTTGTCCAGAAGATTAAGAAAGCAAAAAACCAAGAGGAGCTTCTTAAAATTTGGGGAGAAATGAAGCAACACGCATTTTTGAGTTATCGTGTTGATCCTAAACTTTTTGATGAAAATATTGGAGAGTTTAAGAAATTATCAGCAGAAGAGCAGAAGAAACTTCTTATTGAATGCTTAGATGCAAATAATCTGTATGTCAATTACAGCGAAATAGAGGACAGGCAGTATAAGATAAGCAAAGAAGATATTGAGCTTAATAAAAAATTCTATGGAGGGTTGTAAATGACAACTCTAAGGCAGGATTATGATACGCTCTCAAAACTTGGAAGATTAAACAAAGAAATTCCGGAGTTTATAATACATAATTTAAATCCTGCTTTTGAATTAAGAGAATACCAAAAAGAAGCAATAGCTCGTTTTATTGATTATCTTGAAAATTATCCTCAAAGAATA
>CAYLHY010000014.1:0-14810 GCA_964383885.1 Candidatus Woesearchaeota archaeon | reverse complement strand
CAATACTTGGATTTTCTTCAAAAAATTCAGATAAGGCTGAACCAACAGCACTTTCTACTATTCCCTTAACTTCAGAATTTCCAAGTTTTGTTTTTGTCTGCCCTTCAAATTGAGGATTAGGTATTTTAATGCTTATAATCGCAGTATTTCCTTCTCTAACATCATCTCCAGTTAAATTCCCTGATTTTAACATATTAGTTTTTTTAGCATAATCATTAATTACTCTTGTTAAAGCGCTCTTAAATCCAGAAACATGAGTTCCTCCTTCAACTGTATTAATTGTATTAACAAATCCAAAGATATTTTCCTGATAACCAGTATTATATTGTATAGCAACTTCTAATATCACGTCATTAATCTGCCTTTTAAAATAAATAGGTTTAGGATTAAGAACCTCTTTTTTTCTATTAATCCATTTTACAAATTCAATTAATCCTCCTGCAGCATAAAATTCTTCTTCCTTATTTTTAATTTCATCTTTGAGTTTTATTTTAAGTCCTGCGTTTAAAAAAGAAATTTCCTTAAATCTTGTTTCCAATACCTTATAATCAAAATTCAAAACAGAAAAAATCTCATCATCAGGCCAAAAAGTAATTTTAGTTCCTGTATCATTTGAAGAACATTTTCCAATCACTTTTAATTTTGTTTTAGCTCTTCCTCTTGAATATTCCTGAGAATATATTTTTCCTCCTCGTTTAATTTCAACAATTAACTTTTTAGAAAGTGCATTAACACAACTCACTCCTACTCCGTGCAAACCTCCAGAAATAGCATAAGACTTTTTATCAAATTTACCTCCAGCATGAAGTTTAGTTAAAGCCACTTGAACGCCTGGAATTTTTAAAGTAGGGTGTTTTTCAACAGGAATTCCTCGTCCATTATCTTCTACACTAACTGAACCATCTTTGTTAATTGTAACTTTAATTAAATTGCAGTATCCTGCCATTGCTTCATCAACAGAATTATCCACAACCTCATAAACTAAATGATGCAACCCTTCTTTGCCAGTAGAACCAATATACATAGCTGGTCTTTTTCTTACTCCTTCTAATCCTTCTAAAACTTTAATTTGTTCTGAGGTATAATCAGTTTTTGTTTTTGCCATTTGAAGTTTATTTTGAGATTTACCTCTAATTTTAAAGATATTTTAAAGATATTTAATTGAAATTTTTAGAAATTTTTTCAATTTCTAATCATATAAATCAAAATAGCTTTAAAAACCTTGCCCCTTAAATTTAAGCTTTTCTCGTCTTAAAAAGGCAAAATTTAAATTTTCATGTTTTTTCATAGAAAAATTTAAATAAAAAACTAAAAAGAGAAATTAATGAGAAAATTAAAAATTATATTAAAAATCCTAACAATCATTTTAGTGTTTATTTTAATTTTTTTCAGTTTAAAATCATCAGTCAAAGGTCAAACTAATCAAACTAATGTTAAAAACTATTATACTTACACTAAAGCTGTTTGCAATGAAAGTAATTTTTGTCAAGATTATTATGTAGTCTGTGAAAATCAAAAAATTAAAAACATAAGCCCAATAACAGGTGCATTCATACAACACTCAAAAAATTGGAAAGATCCAAGAGATGAAGAGAGTAAAAAAATTTCTTGTTAAATTTTAAACTAATTGATTTAAATTTATTTTTAAGCTGATTTAGTTTTTTTAGATTTAGAAATCCATCTAACTTTTCTTCTTTTCATAGCCATATTTTTTCTGCATTTTGAAGAGCATAAATGCAAAATTGTTCCATCATTTTTTACAAGAGTTACTCCTCTATGAATATCATACATTTTTCCGCAATAAGAACATTTAGGCATTTTAACTGTAAGCTCCTTTTGTTACTTTTGATTTTATTCTTCTTGCTTCTATTTCAGTTTCTCTTAACATTAAAATATCTCCTATTTCTACTGGTCCTTTAACATTTCTTCTCATCACTCTTCCTTTATCTCTTCCTTCCTTAACTAAACATTTAACCTGAGTTATTTCCCCTCTAAAACCAGTTCTTCCAACAATTTCTTGAACAACTGCTGGAACTGCTTCTCCTATAATTTTCTCTGAACCCTTAGAACCAGTTTGTTTTTTTTCTTGTTTTTTTTGAGTTTTTGCCATTTTAAAGAATTATTATTTTTTTAAAGCAGAAATATCTTTTTCAGCTTCTCCTGGTTCAATAACTGCAGCAGAAGATGCAGCTACAGGAATACCTACTGCAATTCCTAATTTCTTTTTAGAGTCAACTTCCTGACATGGAATTCCTTTTTCTTTGCATAAAACAGGAATGTGAGCTACAATTTCTTTTGGTTCAACATCTTTAGCATAAGCAACAAACTTAGCTGTTCCTCTTTCTATTGCTTTTGTAACTTCATTAGTCCCTTTTTCAACTTTTCCAGTTTTTCTAGCAGTCTCAATTATTTTATACACGTCCATTTTCTATTTATTTTTTATTTTAATTATTAAATTTTACTCTAGTGAAGAATAACAATCCTCACTAAAGTTCATAGGATAAATTGATAATCAAAAATTCATTTATAAACTTTATTATTTTATCTCCATTTAACTTCAACATCATCTGTTCTTTGCCTTGGTAAAATATCTACTTTAGCTAAATCAGAAATTTTTACTAAAAGTCCTTTGTTGAACATAATTTCTCCTAAATAAGCAATCATTGCTCCATTATCCACTAACAAACTTTTTTCTGGAACAAAAAGTTTAGCTCCTCTTTCTTTGCACATTACTTTACACATTTCTTGAAGTCTTGAATTGCATGCAACACCTCCTCCAAGAAGCAATTCTTTTTTGCCTGTATGAGCTAAAGCTCTCTCTGCAGTTTCAACTAACATTGCAAATACTGTTTCTTGAAGACTAAAACAAATATCTTGTAGTTTATATTTTTTAGATTCAATTAATTGCTTGATTTTTGTTTGTATTCCTGATAAAGCAATATCCATACCTTTAACTTTGTAAGGAAGTTCTATGTAGTTTTCATTTTTTCCTTTGCTTTGTTCAGCGAGTTTTTGAATAACAGGACCTCCAGGAAAACCTATTCCTGCAAACCTAGCAATAGTGTCAATAAAATTTCCAACACCTAAATCCAAAGTCTCTCCAAATACTCTATATCTTCCAGAAGCATAAGCTATAACTTGAGTATTTGCCCCAGAAACATACAACATTACAGGATCTTTAGAGCCAGTAATTTTTCCTATCTCTAAATGAGAAATGCAGTGATTAACTGGAATAAGAGGTTTTTTCAATTTAATTGAAAGTTCTTTTGCAAATTTCATTCCTTCAATTAAACAAGGTGCAAGTCCTGGTCCTTGAGAAAATGCTATTGCATCAATGTCCTGTTCCTTAATTCCTGCTTCAGCAAGTGCTTCAAAATAAACTTCATGTTTCTTAATTGAATGATGTTTTGCAGATTCAATTGGAATTATTCCGCCTTTATCAGTTGTATACATATCTTTAATGTTAGCTATTATTTTTCCATTTTTAACAATTCCAATCCCAAAAGTATGAGCTGTTGACTCTATTCCTAAAATTACTGCCATATTAAAAAAAATAGAAAAATACTATATAAAATTAATTAAAAATTAAAAAATAATTAACAAAAAATAAAAAATAAATTAAAACTTATTTCTTTTTTTTCTTTTTAGCAGCTTTTTTCTTAACAGTTTTTTTCTTTACTGTTTTTTTCTTAGCAGCTTTTTTCTTTTTCTTTTTGCCGCCTCTAGCCATCTTAGCTTCGCAGACATTTCCTTGAGCATCTACATAGTATAGATGTCCTGGCTTACGTTTAACTACGTTTTTAGCAATAATTTTTCCCATTATTTTTTACCTCCTTTTTGAATTATTACAAAAATAAAAGCTATTTTCTTTTTAAATGTTTCTAATCACCGACGAGAAGTTTAAAATTTTTCAAAATCCCTCAAGCTCAAGCTGTCTTTGAAATTATTAGATTTTTTTAGTTTATAGATTTTAAAACATTTAGAAACATTTCTTTCGCAAACAAAATCATGATACCTGAATCCTCCTCCAAAACATTTCGGAATATGCATTAATTCATGAATAACCACTTTAATTTTTTCATCTTCATTTAATCTATCAAAACTCTCTGATAAAAATTCCAAGACATAAAATGCTTTTTCTCCAAGAGCCTTTTGCATTAATTTCCCCAAAGCATGACACCTAGCAACTGTATTTTTAGAAGAACTTCCATAACTTCTGTAACATTTAACTCTTTTTGGATTTATATACGGAAATAAAAATCTTATAATTTCTTCTGCTGTTTTTTGAATATCTGGAGCAAATTCATATTTCATTTTAATTTTTATTTACTTTAAATTTTATTTATGATTACTTTTTAGTATTATTGTAAATCTATGATTTTATTTCTAGAAGTTAAGCCTTTTTTAATTTTTATTTCTTTAAAATTCTTATCTTTATTTTTAAAATATTTTTTTAAAATTTTAATTACACTTAAATTAGCTTTTCCATTGACAGGATTTTCCTTCACCCAAATCTCATAATTATTATCACTAATCTTCTTAATTTTTTCCTGAGACGAATTAGGATGAACCTTTACATTTATTTTCATTTAAAATTTAACACTGTTTAATTCAATATTTTTGCTCAGTCTTTAAATTTTTTAATTTAGACTTAGCTTTAAATAAAGCAAAAATATCTTTTTTAATCAAAAAAGCAATTATTCCTAAAATAATTATTAAAATAATCATACTCACTAAGAATACAACAATAACTCCTTTTTTTGTAACTTTGAAAGAATCTGCACTTGTTGCATATGACTCCTCATAAGTTATTTTAGAATAAAACAAATAATCTTTTTCAGGAGTTATGTTTTTTGGAAGTTTAAGACTTCTTTCTACAACTAAAGAATCATTCACTATAATATTCTCTTCGCTGTAAACAATTACATTATCACTGAAGTCTTTAACAGCGTTATAAAGAGTAGCGTTTAAAGGTCCTAAATTTCCTATATTAGTAATATTAATTTCTGCTGTAACTCTTCCGCCAGGTTTTACACCTTTTGTTTTTACTTTAGTTATAATATCAAATAAAGCTCTTTTTTCCTTAACTTCAATTATCACTTTTAAAGTTTGTTCTCTGCCATTTCCAGCAACAGACACTATCCCTTGATAAACTTCAGGGATTTCATCTTCTGCTGCAAAAATCTCTACTTCTATTACTTTAGAACCATTAGCAGGTATTGTAAAATTACTATCCTTTATAATAATAAATCTGCTTAAATTTGAATAATCTATTGTAATGTTCAAATCAAGAGGAAGATAATTAGTAATTTTTACTTTTTGTGTGATTGTTTGTCCTTGTCTTATCATTACATCAATAGTATCAGGTTCAAGTTTAAACCATAATGCGCCTCCTGCGCCTCCTGGTGCAGCTGCTCCTCCTCCTGCTTCAGCTCCTGCAGGAACTTCTAATTTACAATGGCTATCACACCCATCACCATCCATTGTATTAGCATCATCACACTCTTCATCTCCGTCAACAAAACCGTCTCCGCAAATAGCATCACAAGAATTATCATAACCATCTCCATCAGTATCTCTTCCTGCATTAGTCGTACCTGGACAAGAATCACAAGTTAAATTATATAATGTTTGATTATTATTAGAAAAACTAAAAGGCTGATAAACTCCTTCAGTATAGCCATCAACATCAAAATCAGCTAAAGAGCAATTCCAAGTATCTCCTGATGACAATAAACTATCACACTTAAAAAATACAATATCTCTTGTTTCTATAGTATAACCTCTTGAATCAGTTGCATTGACACTTACTCTATATAAGCCATCTGAACTTAATTCTGATAATTTAGCATCAACAATGCAATTTATCTGATAACCATTATCTGCAATTTCTCCAGCAATATCCTGAACTGAAACAACATTGTTATTTATGTCTCTTATAGTTGCTTTGCAGGAATCACTAGTAAAAGCATTATTTTTATCAGTAACAAAACTAGCTGTTAAAGTTCCTGAAATATCATTAAATTCATCACCAAAAGAATCATAATTAGAATTAGATGAAGAAAAGAAAACTCTTTTTTCAGAAGTTCTAGCTAAATTTACATATATGCTAGGAGAAACATCTAAATAAACACTATCTATAATAGTATTTCCTTCATTTCCTGTATTATCATAAATAGTTGCTTGAACAACATAAGTTCCACTCGAATAAATTTTCCAAGAATTTGAATTTGAAGACTTGCAATCATTTCTATATTCTTCAACAGAAAAACCATTCGGCCCAGTAACATTTATTTTGCATCTTCCTGCTTGTCCAGAATTAATCTGTCCTCCGCTGTATCCAGTAAAATTACCTACTATTACCTGCAATTTATCCCCTGCGCTTATATTGCCTCCTGAAGGTGCTATTTTTAAAACATCTATTTCTGGAGATTTATTATTAACAACTTGAGTTGAAAAACTTCCTGAAGCTGTATTTGTTCCAATCTCAGCAGTAGATTTTACTGTAAAAGGATCAGCAACAACACCTTTTCCTGGAATTTTAACTGTAAATGAAAAACTGCTTATACTTGATTTAGTAAAAGTCAAATAACCCTTATCAGCATTGCTTTTATCCATACTAAAACCATCAGGATTATCTGTAAATTGAGCATTAGAAACATCAAAAACACTTGTATTAATAACTTCATTAGTGGCATAGCTTCCAAGAATAATCGTAACTCCTCCAATTCCTGAACCAGAATAACTTACAAATAAATCACCTCCTCTTCTTACAATTGTAGACGCTTCTCCATTTATTGTAACATCTCCTGTTAAAGAAAAAGAAGAATTTGTCGGAGCATGAGTAATGCCGTTTCCTGAAATTGCATCAATACCGCAATTAGAATAACAATCAGAATCATAACAATCTATTTCATCATCATTATCATTGTCATAATTATCAGAACAATTAGCTCCTGTTTCTGAACCTGCTCCTGCGTATCTGCAGGTTCTTCCATCAGGAGAAAATACTTTTCCATAACAATCCTCATCTAAACAATCTATCTTGCCGTCTTCATCATCATCAAAGCCATTGCTGCAACTTGTTTCATTGCTTGGAAGGTTTGTTGAATTATATCCTCTGTCATTAATAATTTGTCCATTACAGTCACTATCACTTGAATCAACAAAAGAATCATGGTCATTGTCAAATCCATCAAAACAACTATCCCATTCAACTAATTCAACATTTGAACAAGGAGCGCATCCTCCAAATTTCTGCCTGCAATCCAAGTCATTGCAATCCATTCTTTCTGATCTTAAACCAGTGTAATAAAACCCAATAGAGTTATAGGAAAAACTAGGAGATGCTGAATTATCAGTATCATTATTTTCATCATCAAAATTATTTCCGCAGAATTGCATTGAAGTAGTTGTTGCATTATCATCTAATAAAGCGCTTGCATTCATTTCATATGGAAAACAAACAATTGAAACATTGTAAGGATTTCTCGCAAGAATGCAATCAGGATCATTGCAATCACTTAAACCATCTAAGTCATTATCTGCTCCATCAAAGCACCATTCAGGATACTCTCCAGAAGGATTTTCAGAAGTAGGGCAATTTCCTACTCCTTGACAATCATAATCATCGCAATCTGCATTTTTAGTGTAAGTCATTCCAAATCTTGAGAAATAAGCATTATATAAAGTTGAATTCCATCCTCCGCCTCTAGAAGAACTATCAGATGCTTTATCATCATAATCATTGTCAAAACTATCATTACATGTTAATTCAATTCCAATTTCACATCTGTAACCACTACTCATAATTTCTCCATCACAATCTAAATCAGGATTATAATTTTTTCCTGTTCCGTTCCAACCACAATCTATTCCTCCATAAGGAGTTCCTGAAAAAATTCCTGAATTAATCCAATAATCCCAATCATTATCAATTCCATCATCACATTCACTGCCTTTCTCAGAATTATCAACATTAACTCTGCAATAATTTGAACAATCATATTCTAAATGACTATAAGGAGGTTCACTATTTCCTACAACCCCATAAGTATTTCCATCATTCTCACAATCATATTGCTGTAAAGCATCATTATTAAATCCATCACTGCAATTAATTTCATGAGCCCATTGACATATCTCTCCATTGCTCCCTCCAATAGAACCATTGCAATCAAAATCCTCGCAATCAATTACTTGATAAGTTCTATTAATATGATTATAAGGAAGATTATTCCATCCTGCTCCATTAGAAGCATCATTATCAGTATTTCCTATTTTATGTCCAGAATCTGATTCTGAATTTGTGTCAGTATAATCCCAATCATTATTTATCCCATCATTGCATATTGTTTCAGAACTAGGACATTCAACTCCATTCCTAAAACAATCAACATCATGGCAATCAGTATAAAATATCCCCAAAAGCCCATATGCATCTAATGAATAATTATTATTAAAGTCATTGTCGTATCCATCACTGCAGTTGGTTTCTATTTTATATTCGCAAGTTCCTTGACTGAAAGTTATGTCTTGTTCAGCAGTATATGAAGGCCCTGTAATTCCTGCACAATCTATATCTGCGCAATCTCTGCTTAAAGTAATCCTGTTAGTTCCAGAAGAAAAATTAATATAAGAATAATCTTCAGAAATATCTAAATCATTATTAACTCCATCATCACATAAATTTGAATCAGTGGCTGTTGAAGATTCATTTTCATAAGTATTATTTAATCCTTCATTAGGATCAAAATAAACATTAAAGTGTTCTTCTTCAACTGTAGTTCCATGAACACTTTCAAAAGTCAAGCTTGAAACAGCATCCATAGTTGTATTATAAGAATTTATTATATACACGAAATCAACTAATTCATCTCCACATGCAGAACAATCAAAATTAACATTGCAAATACCTTCAGGCTGTCCAGCTAAACTTCCGCATGCATAACTTGAACTATAACCACTAGGAGTAGTTCCTATTATACTGACAGAAGATATATTTGGAAACCCTTTAATTGTATAACCATAACCAGAACTTCCTGGAGATGTTTCATAAATTCTGATTTTAAAGCTTCCATTTAAATTTGTGTTTAAAGTATACCAATAATTAACACTTCCTAAAGATTCTTGAACAATATTATCATCATCACTTGAAACAACATTTGCAGTAATTCTATTTCCTAAAATATCCTTAAAAAAAGCCAGTATACTTAAAAAATTTCCAGGAATAGTGTAATTCATTGTTGAATTGTATCTATGCATAAATGTTCTGCAATCATAATCTTCACTATCTATATCTCCATCATTATCATTATCAATTCCATCAAAACAAAATTCTTCAGTGTCGCTTCCAGCATAATGTCTAAAAGACAAATACCTAGAATAACTTTTGTTGCTGATTTCAATATAATATTTATTTAATGCTTGAGTATTATTAAAAAATTTATAAGGGACTGATTCAGCAAATAATGCTTTTTGATAATCAAAAGTATTCCATTGCAGATTTCTATGAACAAAAATCACTTCCTTAATATCCCAGCTTTTTATAGAACCATTACTATAAATTATTGAACAATTATGAACACCCCAAGGCAAATCATGTATAGAAGCAGATTCATTTCGCGTTATTATAGAGTCATTTGAGATTGCATATTCAAGAATATAATTTCCATGATCAATACTTAAATTAGTTTTATTTACTATTAGTAAACTGCCATCTGATTGTTCTAACACGCATTCTAAAACATCGTCTGTATCAACAGTTATTCTTGTAAAATTAAATTTTAAGATATGCTGAACATTCACAAGTATATCATTTCCTGCTGTACTTCCCTCACAATAAATATCTCCTGTTCCTGTTGTTTCATTATAAACATCATTATCAAGACACCAATCTCCTGTTCCACCAGAACAGCACAAAGGTTCAAACACTCCGTAAATTGACATATTCTTCTCTTCAGGAGCAGTGATAATCAAAGAAACAGTTGCCTGAGTGATGACATATCCAGTAAGTCTTGTTACTAATAATCCTGCAAAAAAAAGCATTAATAAAATCATACAAGTTAAGGCAAATTTATTAACACCTCTTTTTTTCCTCAAACTCATAAGAAAAAATATCAAATTAATTTTAAATAAGTTTCTTTACTCAAAAACTACAATATTTTAATAATTAATCACTAATTTTTCCAAAAAATCTTTTTACAGTAACTTCTATAATACCTTCATACAATCCTTGCTTAGTGTCATTTTTAATTACATCTGTAATAAATGGAATGCTTTTATTTTCCCAAGCATCCAAATAAACAACTTCAGGGTAAATAATTAATTCAGAAATATTTCCTTTAACATTAAATTCAAATTTAGTTGGAAATGGATAAGTATTTGTTATGTCTAAATTTCTTTTGCTAAAAGAATCTGCCTTAACAGTTCCTAAATTAAGAATATTATCTTTTTTTGAAATATTCCATGCAGTATAATTTCCAATTCTTAATTGTATTGGTATTTGATTTTTCTGCAATACAAAAATATTATTCCTGTTTATTGCAATTAAAAAAACAGTAAAAGCTAATAAAAACACTAATACTGCAAATACTAATATAAAACTTCTTGTTTTTTTCATGTTATTAACTTTTTTTTCTAGTTAAGAAAAACAAAATCAGCATTATTAAAATTAACGTTAATGGAATTCCTCCTGCTAACAAGTAAAAAAACAAATCTGATTCTTTCTCATAAAATTCTACATTTACTATCTCGCTTGTGCTTTTTCCTTTGTCTCTTCCATAATAAATAATAGTAATATCTGATGAATAGTTTCCAGGAACAAATCCATTAGTATCAACATAACCCAAAATAGTCTCACTCTGCCAAGGATTTAAGTCAGTTGGAGATGTTCTAAATTTAGTTAATATTTTTGAATTAGTTAAATCCAAATTCCCAGACTTAAAATCTTCATAAGATTTATTGAAAATAGTAACTTCAGCATAAGCTCCATCAATCCTATCATTCCATCCGCTCTCAATTTTAACTAAAAATTTTTGGATTCCTTCAATAGGGATTCTTTTAGTGTAATTAAGAATTTTAACACTAAGCTCACCTATTCTAAAACCAGTTTTAGATTCTGAAACAAAATCATCATAATAAACTTTAGAAACAGCATAATAATTTCCAGAAACATAACCATTAGTATCTAAAACTTTTTTTAAATCAATTGCTTCTTTGCTTTTTATTTCTCTCTCTCTAAAATAAAGAGTGTCTACTAATTCTCCTTTTTCTGTATAAATTTCAATTGTGGGTTTCATTATTAAATTCTCGTCCCCCATGCTTCTCACACTTAATTGAAACGTAATTGGCTCACCAATATTTGCATCATGGGCTTTTAATTCAGTTTCAAGATATTTACCTGGGTAAGGGACATAAACAGCAATCACAGATTTTATAACAACAGCAGTTCCAATAGCTCCTCCTAAAAGTTCTTCATCTGGTTTCTCTCTAACTCCAACATAGGTTATGTGTTTTCCTGGTCTGTCTAACTCTTCAGGAAGTTTTATATGAACAGAAAAATCCCCTCCAGTATTAGGCAGAGAATCCTTACTTAAAGTCATATACTCTTCTAAATCACCTTCAATAAACAATTCCAATTTATTATCAGTTTGTCCTGTAACACTAAACCCAGGATTTCCTTCAAAATTTGGTTTAAAATTTATTTTAATTATAGCAGGAGTTACTCTTAATGCTGAAACTAAAAAAAATTGACTAATGCAAAAAAATACAAACAGATTAACTAAAATAATTTTCTTTAAAACAAATTTTTTCCTCTCTTGCCTCATTAAAATTAAAATTAAAATTGGTTTTTATATGTTACTAAAAAATAAAAAATAAAAATTATGCTAATGCTGTTCCTGTAGCTGTTATAACTGCACCCTTTGTTCCTAATGCATCTTCTGGAACTCTTACATATAAGTCAATGATTAATTCATCATTTGAATCTGCGTATTGTAAATCATCACAAATTCTTGTTCCAGGTGCTGTAGTATTTACATCAGTGTAACCAGTGTTAGCGATTCCTGCTGCACATGAACCAGTTTCATTATTTGAAATAGCCCATTTAAATGCTGGATTTGTACCTCCAATAAATGCAGCAGCATCTTTAGAAGACACTAAGTCAACAGACACATTAACATTTCCATCATTTCTTAACATAAGTCCTGTAGTTTCATTATTCCAACTACCGTTTATAACTGCAGTACCTGCTGCAGTAGTTCCATTTGTATCAAGAATAGCAAATGATGGAGTTTCATCTACACTTCCAGAACCCCAATTAACACTATTGTCTACAAAAGAAATACTTGCAGAAGTATTAATTGTAAGATTAGCTTCACCTGTGTCTGTAGCTCTTCCAGTGATTACACCAAACTTGTTGAAAACAACAATCAGTGTTAACAGCGTAGTTATAACAATTATCCAAGATAAAGTTAAAATAAGTTTTTGAGATTTCATTTGAGATTTCATTTTTTATTTTTATTAGGGAGTTTCTTTAGCAGGATTTTTAACAATGTCGAGGACAACACTAGCAGTATTTGTAGTCTCAGAAAAAGGTAGTTTAGGATTAACTACTACCTTTGTAGTCATTGTAATTGCTAGAGTTATAACAGAAAAAACTATCGCTATTAACAACAATGCTACAATAAGTTTTTCTGAATCCATAAAGCTTTAACCTCCTTTTTAACTTTTTAACTTATAAAGTTAAAATAAATTATTAAAATATCTTTATAAATTTTTTGACGTTGGAAAATATCTATAAATTTCTAATTTTTTTAGCTTTTTAGGAGGGTTAATTAAAATAATAATCAAAGCTATTAACCCTAAAATTAAAACAGCTGTTATAAATGTTAAAAAATAATTCCTGTTTCTTCCAAAAACAAAACCACCAGATTCTAATTCTAAACCTATTCCAGTATTTCTTATTTCAACATAAAGTTTTCTTTCTCTAATATTTTTCTTAGAAATGATTCTAACTTTCCCAGTGTATTTGCCTTTTTCAATACCTGTTGTATCCCAGTATAAAAGGATTCTTAAATTTCTTAATGCAGGAATATCATAAGGAGCAGATTTAATATCCACAACTTTGTTTCCAAAAGAATCATACAAAACTAAATTAGCATAAACTTCTTTTAAATCTTCATTCCATCTGTTTTCTACAAGAATATTTAATTCAACTATATTTCCTAATTCAAAATCTTCTACAAAAATATCAAATATATCTAAATCAGCTTCACCAATATTAAAAGTTTTATAATATGTTGCAATCTCATCATCATAAATTAAATCAACTGTCGCTAAATAAACTCCCATAGGAACATTAGCTAACCATTCAGCATATAAATCTTTTCTTGTCATTGATTCTAAAGAACCAGAATTTGTTTCAATAAAAGCTATCTGCTTTCCTTTAGAAGAAATATTAATATCAGCTTTAATTAAACCAATATCTTCTTCACCTTTATTAACAACAGGAATTAAAAATTTAGTTGTTTTATTTTTTTCAGTTCCTAAAATTTTAATATCAGATTCTATATACTTCCCTGGATAAGGTGTATTAATAACAATCTCAAATGAAACAGCAGGAAGAGCTGAGAAAGATGAAACTTCATCATCATTTTGATACTGTCTTATGATTATTCGAGCTTTATTAGGGCCTGCTTTTAAATAATTTTCATCAATGTTTAAAGAATAATTTATATTTGCTTTTTCATTAGGAAGAAGTTTTATTTTATTCTTATGCAGAATAATGCTGTTGTTTAAATCTCCTTCAACTGAGAAAAATAATTGAACTGCTTTATTCTCTGTATTTAAAATTTTAAAAGAAAAAACCTGTTCATTTAAAGAATCATCATAATTAAGAGTAATTCTCCCTGGAGTAACTCCTAAAGCTTTTGTTTTAGGCATAAATAAAACTAATGCTATTAAAAAAAACATGTAAAAAATTTTTATTTTTTTCATTTTATTCAGCTAAGCTTGCAGTGAAATACACTGTTGTTTGTTTATCTCCAGCACCTTCTGATAAAGGAATTTCAACATATAAATCTATCTCTGCAATATCTGTAATATCAGTCCAATTAAGTTCTGTTATTGCCTGTTCTGTTGTGTCAATAGGCATTTGAGTCCAGGTTACTGTGCTTTTTTGCCAATTAAAGCTTCCTTCTTCTCCTGTATAATTATCTATTTTATATTTATAATAATTAGAAGCACTTGGTTGAGTATCAAATAATTGAGTTCCATTTATTGTAATATTAAGCATGCAATTACCATCATTCTGAATAGTGAAAGGTGAAGGATTATTTGTTGTAGTATTCTTAGATTCTCCGTTATTCATAACTCCAAAGTCAATAGCATTGTTAGGAAGGCTTATTATAATTTCAGCACTAATATTTAATTTTCTTGTTTCACTCCATGGACCATAAGTAATTCCATTATCATCACTTGCCCTTACACTCCATTCATAATAATCTCCATTATCATATAAACAATTTAAGATAGTATCTTGAGTAAAGTTTTCTTGAGTAATTCCTGATTCATTCAAATCTGGATCTGTGCATAAGCTGCTTGGGACTAGTGTCAAATTAAGTTCATAAACCAAAGAATCTCCATCTGCATCTGTTCCATTCCACACAAATGTAGGGGTTCTATTTGTGACACTAGCCCCATCAGCAGGGGAAATTAAACTAACTGTAGGAAGAGTATTTTCAATAGTCAATTCATTACTGCAATTTTCACTTCCATCATCATAACCATCATTTGGAGTTATGCAGGCT
>CAYLHY010000013.1:10359-15116 GCA_964383885.1 Candidatus Woesearchaeota archaeon | reverse complement strand
TGTTTTCTTAATTTTCATTTAATAAATGCGCGGGCCGGGATTCGAACCCGGGTCGTCTGGTTTCTTCATGAAAAATCTTTGGAAGCCAGAAATTCTGCCACTGAACTACCCACGCATAAAATAAAAACTGAAATAACATTTAATAAACTTTACTAAAATAAAAAAGGATTCAAAACGCCCAGGGCAGGATTCGAACCTGCAACCTTGTCCTTAGGAGGGACACATTCTATCCATTGAACTACCCGGGCATATTTTAATCTAGTTATAAAATGCGGAGGCAAGGATTCGAACCTTGGTAGGCACTAAGCCACAAGAGCCTTAATCTTGCCCGTTTGACCACTCCGGCACCTCCGCGTTTATTAGGAGGGGGCTTAGCCAGAATCTCTGATTCTGAGCCTGACCACTCCGGCACCTCCGCGTTTATCTAAAAAAACTGAGAAATTGGAATATAAAAATCTTTATAAATCAATTAAATCTCATTTTTTTGAAGACAGCCATAGTAGGTTGGAAACACCTGTTCCCATTCCGAACACAGAAGTTAAGCCTCCTACGTTGATGGTTGTAGTGGCCGGCAAGCCGCAAACCCATCAAGCTGTCTTTCACTATTTTTTTATACTGGGTTTTCTTTAAAAATAAATGAAACTCAAAATATCTAAATCAGAGGCTGAAAAAAGAATTAATGAATTCTTTAAAGATATAAAAAATAAAACTCCAAAAGAAATTAAAAAAATAAAAAGAATAGCCATGGCTAAAAAAATCCCTTTAAAAGAAAAAAGGAAACTTTTTTGTAAAAAATGTTTAATGCCATATACTGGAAAAGAAAAAGTAAGAATAAACAACAAAACTAAAAATATTACTTGCAGGAATTGTAAATATATTGCAAGATGGAGTTTAAAAAATTAAAAATTTAAAAATAAAATTAATTAAGAATTTCTATTCTATCACGAGGAATATTTCCTAATTCAATATCTTCTGTTAAATCTAAAATCCTTAATAAACCAGAAGTTCTTTGAGAAATTACTTTTATGGATTCTTTATCTTTTAAAACAACAATCTTACCTTCTTTGGTTTTGGCTAGGACGTAATTTCCTTCTTGGTTTTTTAATTCATATGTAAAAAATCTTGTTTTATACATAAGAAAAGAAAGTTAAAGAAGTTAATATTTTTTATTATTATTAACTTTTTTTGAATTTTGACACTAATTCAATTAAGTCTTCTTGTCCTAAAAATACTGACCTGCAACAATATCTTTCAATTCCTAACTCATCTAAAACTTGCTTAGCTGGTTTTCCTTCTGCTGTTTGTTTTTTAAATTCCTCCCACAAATGTGCAATAGGTTTTCCACAAGAAAAACATCTTACTGGAATTATCATATACTTATCTTTACAAATTAGTTTTTAAAACTTACTATATTAAAAATATCCTTAAAAATAAGAGAAGGATAGATTTTTAAAGAGAGTATTTCTGAAATAACTATGGTAAGAAGGAAACCAGTAAGAACTAGAGGAAAATTAAAACTCAGCAGATATTTTCAAGAATTAGAAAAAGGAGACAGAGTTGCAATAGTTAGAGAAGCCTCTGTTGAAGCTAATTTCCCAAAAAGGTTTCAAGGAAGAACAGGAGTTGTGGAAGAAAAAAGAGGAAATTCATACATAATTAGAATTAAGGATATGGAAAAAGAAAAAAAATTAATAATTCAACCAATACATTTAAGAAAAATAAAAACAATAAAATCTAAGGAGAAGTAAATGATATTGAAGAAAACACCCTTAAGCATTGTGGAAGCAAAGGAATACGCAAAAGAAAACCCGGAAATTGTTAAATTTATTGATAAATTTGCAAAAATTAAAATTAAGGAAGCAAAAGAATTAGCAGATAAGATAAAAAAAATGGATTTAATGAAAGTAAAAGAAGAACACATAGTGAAAATAATTGATTTACTTCCAGAAACACCTGAAGATTTAAATAAAATCTTTAATGATGTCTCGCTTGATGAAGATGAAATTAAAAAAATTTTGGATGCAATTAAAGAATACAAATAAAGAAAATGAAAAAAGAAGAATATGCCATAGTACTAGATTACCTTCCAAATGGTTATCCGTTGGAAAGAAAAATGATGCCTATAGCCCAGGCTGTAGGAGCAGAGAATTTAACTCTTTTAGAGATAGTTCCTAGAAGAGGAGTGAGTCTTGAATTAGGGGAAAAAGTTTATATAGGAGAAGGAAAGAGAGATAAAATATACTATATTCTTGGAAAACTTCCAAGAGAAAAATTAACTGAAACTGCTAAAAACCAATTAGAAGAATTTATAAAAAAGATTGTTGAAGAAAGAGAAAAAAGATTCATTGATTTCTTCAATAAATCTCAAGCTATAAACAAAAGAATTCATCAAATTGAACTCTTGCCTGGAATGGGAAAAAAACACATGAAAGAAATACTTGAACAGAGAAAAGAAAAACCTTTTGAAAGTTTTGAAGATATGAAAAAAAGAATAAGCAATCTCCCAGATCCAAAAAAAGCAATTGAAAAAAGAATCTTTCAAGAATTAACTGAAAGACAAAGATATAATTTATTCACGTTTTAAAAATGGAATCACAAACAAAACAATTGCAAGAAGAAAAGAAAGCAGAAGAAAGAGTTGTTAGATTACTCTCCCAAGATATTGAAGGAAAAATGACAATCTATTCTGGATTAACTAAAATAAAAGGAATCTCTTGGGGAGTATCAAATGCTATCTGCAAAAAATTAGGATTAGATAAAAATAGAAAAATAGGTTCTTTAACTGAAGAAGAAATTAAGAAAATAACAGATTTTGTAAAAAAACTTGATGTTCCAGATTATTTAAAAAACAGAAGAAAAGACTTTGAAACAGGTAAAAACATGCATCTTATTGGTTCAGATCTTGAATTAAGAAAGGAATTTGATATTAAAAGACTTAAACAAATAAAAAGTTACAGAGGTTACAGACACATGGCAGGATTACCTACAAAGGGTCAAAGAACTAAGAGTCATTTTAGAAAAAACAGAGCAAAAGGTGCTGGAATTAAAAAGAAGAAAAAATAAAAATGAAAAGAAAACACAAAAAATATTCCAAACCAAAACGTCCTTATGATAAAGCGAGAATAGAAGAAGAAGCTGAAATAATAAAAGAGTATGGATTAAAAAACAAAAGAGAAATTTGGAAAGCTGAATCTAAAATCAATTCAATAAGAGAAAGAGCTAAAAAACTAATAATTGCTGAAGAAAGTGAAAAGAAAAAATTTTTAGAAAATCTTCAGAAAATAGGTTTAAATGTTAAAACAATAGCAGATGTTCTTTCATTAACTAAGAAAGATTATTTAAACAGAAGGCTCCAGACAATAGTTTTTAAGAAAAAAATAGCTCCAACAATAAAAACAGCAAGGCAAATGATAGTGCATAAAAGAATATTAGTGGATGGACAGATAATCAATAAACCCTCGTATATTGTTCCAGTTGAATTAGAAGATAAAATATCTTTAAAAATTAAGAAAAAAGAAAAAAATTTAGAGAATTCAGCTCCAAAAGAAAATAAAGAATCACAAAAAGAAACAGAGGAAAATTCAAATGAGTAAAGAAACAAAAAAAAGCAAAAATATAGAAGCAGTAGTAAATATTTACACTTCTTTTAATAATACAATTGTCCATGTTACAGACATGTCTGGACAGACAATAACAAAAGTAACCGGAGGAATGGTTACTAAACATGACAGACTTAAAGCTAATCCTACAATAGCTATGTTTATTGCAAAAAGAGTTTCTGAGGCTTTAAAAGAGTTAGGTGTTAAGTCATTATACTTTAGAATAAGAGCAAAAACAGGAAACCCTGCCCCAGGACCAGGAGCGCATGCAATAATAAAAAGTCTTTCCAGAGAGGGTTTTAAAATTTTAAATATATTAGATACAACCAGAGTTCCTCGAGGCGGGCCAAAGAAAAAAGGAGGAAGAAGAGGCAGAAGGCCGTAATTTTGAAAAACATAAATTTAAAAAGGATTTTTAACCTTTTTACACATATCTAAAAAATGGAGTTAATAGAAAAAAAAGAAAACTCAATTGTTTTTAAGGCTGATATAGAAGATAGTTTAGCTAATGCTATAAGAAGGTACGTAAATCAAATACCTATTTTAGCTATAGATGAAGTTGAAATATCAAAAAATGGTTCTGCATTATACGACGAATCTCTTGCGCATAGAATAGGATTAATCCCTTTAAAAATGGATAAAACAATGAGTGAAAAAACTACTGCTGTATTGAAACTTGCATCAAACAAAGAAGGGATGATTAAATCTGAAGAATTAAAAGGAAGCATTGAACCTGCATTTAAAGAGATTCCAATAACTTATCTGAATAAAGGACAGGAAGTAGAACTTCTTGCTTATGTAAGAGCTGGGAAAGGAATAGAACATGTTAAATTTTCTCCTGGATTAATGTTTTACAGGCATGTATATGAAATTGTTTCTAGTAAAAATTTTGCAGAAAAAATTAAACAGCTTTACAATTGCAAAATAACTGAAAAAAGCGGAAAAGCAATAATTATTGATGATGGAAAAGAAGAAATTACAGATGTTATAGAGGGTTTAGCAGATAGACTAAAAGAAAAAATTGAGATTAATCAAAAAAACAACTTAATAATCAGCCTAGAAAGTTTTGGGCAGATAAGTGTTAAAGACATCTTCATCAAGTCTGTTGAGGCATTGAAAAAAGATTTAACAGAAATTTCAAAGAAAATAAAATAATTT
>CAYLHY010000013.1:0-10259 GCA_964383885.1 Candidatus Woesearchaeota archaeon | reverse complement strand
ATAAAAAGCTTAAAAAACTACTGCTTCTTATTTTAGATAAATGCGGAGATGCCGGAGGGGTCAAACGGGACGCGCTCAAGACGCGTTGGCTTAGTGCCTACCTAGGTTCGAATCCTAGTCTCCGCATAATTTCAAATACGAAATAAAAACCTTTAAATACCTTAGAAAATAGGTTCTAATACCTGCGAGTTAATCGCGTTAGCAGGAAGCTTTGACTTCTTGTTAATTTGAAAACATAAAATGAAATCAAAAACAAAAATTGAAAAACAAATTAAAAACAAAAAAAATCCTGAATTAGTCGAGACAATCATCACTGCAAAAAAAAATAATAAATGGTTAAAAATCGCAGAGTTGTTATCTGCTCCAAAAAGAAAAAGAATATCAATTAATCTAAGTAAGATCAATGAACAAGTAAAAGAAGGAGAAAAAATTATTGTTCCTGGAAAAGTTCTTTCTCAAGGAAACATCAATAAAAAAATAAAAATAATTGCTTTAAATTTCTCAGAAAAAGCCAAAGAAAAACTAAAAAACTCTGGATGCGAAGCAGCGAGTATAATAAATGAAATTAAATCCAATCCTGATTTTAAGGATATAAAAATAATAAAATGAAAATAATTGATGGAGAAGGAGCTATTTTAGGAAGATTAGCTAGTTATGCAGCTAAAGAAGCATTAAAAGGAGAAGAAATAGTAATATTAAATTGCGATAAAGTCATTATATCTGGAAATAAAAAATATCTTCAGAAAAAAATAAAAGAAAAAAGAAGCAAAGTAGGACATAGTCAAAAAGGTCCAAAATACCCTAAAACAAGTGAAAAAATAGTAAAAAGAACCATAAGAGGGATGTTGCCTGACCACAGATTTGGAAGAGGAAGAGATGCTTTTAAAAGAATAAAATGTTACAAAAATGTTCCAAAAGAATTTGAAGAAAGCAAAAAAATAAAACCTGGAAAAAACAAGCCAATTAAATTTGCAGAAATAAAAGAAATAATAAAATGAATACAAAAATAATTGCATCTGGAAAAAGAAAAAGAGCAATAGCAAGAGCAATGTTAACAGAAGGTTCAGGAAAAGTGCTGATTAATGGAAAAAACTATAAAACTCTGCAGATATTCGACAGGTTAAAAATTGAAGAACCATTAAGAATTGCTGAAAAAATTCTTGGAAAATTGAATTTCGATGTAAAAATCAGGGTTAAAGGAGGAGGAGAAAAAGGACAAATAGACGCGTCAAGATTAGCTCTTGCAAAAGCAATTTCTAAATTTGCAAATTCTCCTGAATTAACAAAAGCTTTCTTAGCTTATGACAGGCATTTGCTTGTAGCAGATATTAGAAGAAAAGAGCCAAATAAACCAGGAGATTCTAAAGCTAGGGCTAAAAGACAGACTTCTTACAGATAATTTTAGAAATTTATGAATTATGGTTTTTTGTAGTATTTTTCAAGTTTATCTTGAACTTTATTAAATAAAATTACATCTACAATGGGTTTATGATTACCTGAATAAATCTGATTATTAAATTTAATTTTTCCGATATACGCGAAATTTTTTAAAATTTTTTTTAATCCATTTACAGATAATTTATGCTTTTTAGCTATTTTGTTTAAAGTTGCATCTGGCTCTAAAAATTCCTGGAAAATTTCTTGAACTTCTTGATAATTCTGAGCAGGAACCAAAGCCTTATTTTTTATAACATATCCAAAAGGAGCTCTAGAAACTGCTTTGCCTTGAGAAGCTTTAGAAATCATGCCTTTTTTTTGTTGTTCGCCTCTTACTTTTGCATATTTCCTAAAAGGGTTTAAAGAATCTTTGTTTATTTTTTCTTTAATAAATTCATCTACCTCCTCAGGATTATTCGGGCAGAATTTCAAACAAACATCACAAAAAACAAGTCCGAATTTAAGTGAATTAGTTTCAGAGACATACCCGCATTTAACACACTCTTTTTCCATTAATAAAAGTAAAAAAATAGGTTATATAAATTATTTTATTGTAAATTAAAATATTTCAATAACAAATAAAAAATATAAAAACAGAGATACAAAAGCTTAAAAACTATCTAAATCTCAAAATAGTACATAAGAGTAGAAGGAGGAAAATAAAATGAGTGAAGAAGTGAATGAAAGTGCAGAAAAAGAAGCTGAAGAAAAAGAAGAACAAGTTGAAGAAAAAGAAGAAGTAAGTGAAGGTGAAGAACCTGAAAAAAATGAAGAAGAAAAACAGCCTGAAGATCAGGCTGAAGTAAAAGAACAAGTTGAAGAAAAAGAAGAGGAAAAATCTGTTGAAAAGAGTGAAAGTGAAGAAAAAAAAGAATCTGAAGAACAAGTTGAAGAAAAAGAGATGTATAAAGCTACTTGTTCTGAATGCGGAAAAGAATGTGAGGTTCCTTTTAAACCAGAAGAAGGAAGAAAAGTTTATTGTGATGAGTGTTTTAGAAAAAGAAAAAGGAAACCTCGAAGAAAATTTAGAAGCTATAGAAGATTTAAAAGAAAAATGTATAAAGCTACTTGTTCTGAATGCGGAAAAGAATGTAAAGTTCCTTTTAAACCAAAAGAAGGAAACCCTGTTCTTTGCAAAGAGTGTTATTTAAAGAAAAAAGAATCTGAAAATAAAGAAAAGAAAGAAGAACAAGTTGAGAAAAAAGAGTAAAAACAAAACAAATTTAATTTTGAATTTTTATTTTTTTATTTTTTATTATTTTTTCAGTAATTCTTTTTGATTAAGAATCATTAAAATAACTGCTCCTAAAATAAAAATCCAGTCTAGAGTTAGAGATAAGTAGATTAAAAACAATGCAATTAAAGAAAAAACAACTACCTTAAGATTTATAGATTTTGACATTCTCCTTTAGTGTAATATTCTACTTTTTTATTGAGGCATGCTAGACAACTATTTGAAAAAGTTTCTTTTATAGGGTATCCGCAAACAGGATCATAAAGAGTTGCGCAAAAATCTACATTTCTTGATTCCTCTGAACAAAAATATTTTAACAATTGGGGATTATTTAATGTAATATCTATTGTTCTTGGTCCGACTTTTGTTGCCAAAACAATAGTAAAACACCCTTCACATTGTTCTTCAGACAGATTAATGAAAGTAAGCCCATAATCTGGAGCTATAAATTCCTTAGATAACTCAAGAATTTGTCTAGTTGTTTTATCTAATTCTTGCTCCTTCACACATAAATTAAAAGAATCATTATAGGAATATCCTTGATTAATTAAACATCCGTGAGAGTCTCTCAAATCTTTTTGTTCATTTTGTTCAGGAGAAGATTTTGGAAATCTGAGAAAAAATGCATAGAAAATTAAAACTAAAAATATTAAAAAAGTGATGATAATTATGTTTCTTTTTAGATTTAGAGAATATTTTTTCATAATAAAGTAAAGATTTGTTCCTTTTTATATTTTATTTCTAAGCAAAAACAATTAACGATAAGGAATAAACTTTGGGTGAGATAAAAGGGTTTGAACTTCCTCTGACAAAAGCTTATTCGCTATAACATCTGCCCAATAAACAACTGCTGGGCAAAAAGGACCTTTTCTGAATTCTTTAGTGTTTTTTTTATTTTTTTTAGAATTTTTCTTAGTTTTTTTCTTAATAAAATTGCCTACAACTACCTTTTCAATTCCTTGATATTCTAAAAGAGTTTGCTTAATTAAAGCCCTTTCATCCTTGGATAATCTACCATCTAAATAAATTTTAACGCATTTCACATTAGGAAAAATAAACGGTTGAATTAGGAGTGGAATCACTTCTGCTAAATTTGAAGAAGAAGACCTGTACCTGTATTTATCTCCAGTAAGAATAGTAAATCTAAAATCCTTAAAATAGTCTCTATTTAACCATTCATTAAAACCTGAATAATTACGCGTATTAGGGAAAGCTCTAACTATGCTATCTCTTCTATTGCTTGAAACAACACCTGCAACAATTTCTCCTTTTCTGTTTTTTCCTGCATGATTAGACTCGTCAAATCCAAAATACAAAACCTCTTTTTCATTAAATTCTAAGGATGCCATTTGCAATAAAAAATAAAAAAGTTTTTTAATGATTTGTAAGAATCAATATATCTTTTTAGGTATTTATTTTGTTTTTATCTGGGATTTTTTATCTAATTTTACTTAGTTTTTAAATATCTAAAGGGCTTTTTATTTTTTTTAATTCTTCTGTTGAAATATGAGTATAAATTTGAGTGGTTGATAAATTTGCGTGTCCTAAAAGCTCCTGAATCATTCTGATATCAACTCCTGATTCTAATAAATGAGTTGCAAAACTATGTCTTAGTGTATGAGGATGAACGTTTTTTTCAATTCCTGCTTTTTTTGCTGCCTTTTGCACTATTTTTTGAAAATTTCTTTCAGTGAGTTTTCCGTTTAACCCTGTAAATAGAAATTCTTGTCCTGATTTTTTTTGTTTTTCTGCTTGTTTTTTTAATTTTTTTAAAAGTCGATTAGGAATATTAAAAACTCTGTCTTTTTTGCCTTTAGATTGCCTAACATGCCCAATCATTTCATTAAAGTTTAGATCCTTCACTTTAAGATTCACTAATTCAGAAACTCTAAGCCCGCAAGCATAAGCTAAAGATATCATTAATTTGCTTTTTTTTGTTGATGCTGAGTTAATGAGTTTTTTAACTTCTTCTTTAGTTAAAACTGATGGAAGTTTTTTCTCTCTTCTTGGTCTTTTTATTCCTGCAGTTATGTCCTTATTTAAAATAGAAGAATATGCAAATTTTACAGCGCTTAAAAAAACAATTACAGAAGAAGAGGATTGATTTGAAAGTTTTTCTGCTATATAATGTTTAATATCGTCTGAAGTTATTTCAGAAGGGGTTTTTTTAATAAAATCCAACAAATCTTTATTGTATTTTACATATTGCTTAATAGTATAATCTGAATTTTTTGAGATTTTTAATTCTATTTTTATTTTTTTTAAAAATTCTTCTGGAGTCATTTTTTTAGTAACTACTTTTAATTTTACAATATTTTGTAGTTACTAAGTTTTATCTGATGAATATATTTAGACATTGATTTTTATAAATTTAAGTTACTTTTAGAGAGTTTTAACAGGGTTCGTATAAGGTATATTATGCGAACTTTTTACGCATAAATGTAGAATATTGCAAAAAATACTTAACTTAGGTTAGCTTAGTGAAAATTTTTAATATATTCTGAGAATTCTAAGAATTTAACAACTTAAGGTATAAACATTAAAATAAAAGATAAAAACTAAAAGCGCATTTGTATAAATTTTTTAGAAATTTTCATATTTTAGGGAGATTTTGCACTTAGGTTAGCTTTGTTAAAAAGATAAATTTTAGTGTAAATTTTAGGATGGTTTTAGCAGATATGAAAAAGAAAATAAAAAATTAGAAAAAACCAAGAAAACCAAAAGCCTAAAATCTTTTCTTTTTATGGATATGGGTTTTATTTTTTAGATTGAATCTAAAAGAAAACTAAAAAATTTCTGTTTCAAAAATAGAAAACATTAGAATGATTAGAGTGATAAAAGTATGGAAAATTGAAAATTAAAAATTTGAAAAATTAATCTGAAAAAAATTTTAAATGATTTAAACCAAACCAAGATTGATTTGTCTTTTTTGTATTTTTTTGCACTTAGGTTAGCTTTGTTAAAGAATTTTTAGAAAAGAAATTTTTTCCGTCGATAAAAAAGTATTTTAATTTTAAACAGCTGTTTAAAGGGTGTTTATGGCTGTTTAAACAGCCTGTTTATGAAATTTTTTTTTGAATAAACAGCTGTTTATTTTAATAATTTTAGACAAAAATTGCTGTTTTTTAAAGATTTTTTAATAAAAAGAAGGGAAAAATTAAAGAAAAAACTCCGACGGAAAGAAAGATTTTTAAATGCAATAATCTATTTAATGATATGATTTTTAGGTTTTTGTTTGGAAAAAAGAGGATAAAAGAGCTTGAAGATGCGACAAAAAAGGGTTTTGATGACGTAAAAAAAGATATTCATGCTATAAGCGGATGGATAAAACATCTTGATTCTGAAAAAAATTTGCAAAAAAAAGAAATTGAAGACATAAAAGAAAGTTTATCGTCGATAAAATTAGAATTAGAAGGAATTAAAAACGTTCTTAGTTTTATGAATGATATGAGCTTAAACAGGGTGTTTAAAACACCTAAACAGGTGTCCAAACAGCTGTCCAAAAAACAAACACCTGTTTATGCTGTCCAAACAGCTGTCCAAACAGCTGTCCAAACACCAAATTTAGACAAATTTTCAATAACTGAAAGAGCTATACTCTGGATATTATTAAACACAGATATGAAATTAAGTTATGATGATTTAGCTGCAATGCTTGGAAAAGAAAGATCTACAATAAGAGGGCAGTTAAATTCAATTAAACAAAAAGGAGGAGAGCATTTGTTTGAAGAAATTATAGAAAAAAATGGTAAAAAAAGAATATACATTCCTGAAAATATTAAGGAAAAACTACTAAAAAAGCAAAAAGTGAGAGTTAAAAAGAGTAGAAAACAAGAAAAAAACGTAAAAATTGAGTGAAAATGAGTGAAAATGAGTGTTAAAAAATAAAAAAGTGAGAGTTAAAAAATCTAGAAAACAAAGAAAAAATAAAAATTCAGGCTAAAAGTGTGAAAAAACAAGGAAAAAAGAAAAAATAGAGTAAAATAAGAGGAGAAAAAAGAAAAGGAATAGAGAAAAAAATAATCAAAAATCAAGAAGTGAGTATAAAATTACTTATTCGGTAAAGAGAATAACTATTTAGAGATCTCTTAATTTCATTATAGTGGATAAAGATGCTATTTTCTTAAGGTTTTTAGAAACAGATAATTGTATGGTTTTGTTATTTATCCTCTTTTTCTCGACGGGAATTCCTTTGTTAATTATTCTTCTAACATAATCTCTTATTGAACTCTCAGTTAAATTAAGTTTCTTAGATAGTGCCTTATAATCTGTAAAACCTCCTTGTTCTTCTTCTAATTGGTATATTGCTGAGAAAATAGTAAATTCTTGTTCAGTTAATCTCTTGAATTTTAAACGTATTTCTTTTTTAATGCTATCAAGAGATTCTAAAATTCTTGCTGCATTATCTGCAACATTAAAAGTATTTGAATTTACTTTAACTTCTGGATTTTTAAATATTGGTTGTTTAGAAGGATGTTCAAAGACAGATTCAGTAAATTTAGGAAATTCAGGAACAGCTTTTTCTGTGTGTCTGTTTGTCTGTCTGTCTGTCTGTCTGTCTGTCGAAACCCCTTCATTTCCTGTGGAAATGGTTAAATTTTGCTGTTTTAAGGCTTTAAACAGGGAATTATGTGTCGAAAGATGTGTCGAAAGTGTCTGATTTATCTCTTTATATGTCGAATTAAATTGTTCAGTCAAGTTCATTAATTTTTCAGATATTGTTTTGGTTATTTTGCATAATTCAAGAGTTTGTTCTTTGTTTTTTTCTAATTCATTTAAAATAAACTGTACTTGGGATTGCAATGAAGTAATATCCTGCTTAACTCTTTGAAAAGAATCTCTTATTTTCAAATCCATTTTAATTTTAACTTAATTTAGTCGATTATTTTACTATAAATAATTTGCTGTATTTCTTTTTTATATTCTTTTATGTAATTGCAATTGTTTGTATGCTTCATAGACTTTATCTGAAAGCTTCCATCTTGATCTTTTTGTATAATCTACTCCTTTTGGATTTTTTTTGATTTCTATTACTAATTTTTTAGATTTAAGGTCTTTGAGAAGTTTTTTTGTAAATTCTTCATCTCTTGCTATTTCTCTAGCAATATGCGCAGTAAAAATAGGTTTAGGGGAAACTGAAAACAAATAAGCGAGTATTTGTTCAGAGATTTTTTGTTTTTTTTCATTAGATATTTTCATAAACCTAAAAAGAAAAAGATGTTTAAAATTTTGTTGTTTGTTTAGCAAGAAATTGCTTTTTAATGTGTATTCTTCTCATTTTTGTTTTTAAAGAAGAATATTCTTCTTTAGAAATTCTAAATAAACCACAAAGAACACTTTTATTTGGTCTTGGCCAAGGGCTTTTGCCTTTACTTTTTAAAATTTCTTCAACTTCTACAATGGCGTAAACTAATTTTAACAAACACCCTTTTGAAACTTCTTTTCCTGTTTCAGTAAAAATTATTTTATCAGAAGTATTGGTTATTTCAATACCATCTAAGTTAGCATAACCACAATAAGTGTTAAAAGAAGAATAATAAAAAGGCAATTCATCAGGATTTGTTCTTAAACAAGAAAAAGAAAAATCTCCTTTGTGTTTTCCAAAATCACAATAATCGCAAAATTCTACCATATACTTTTAATGTTAATTTACTTGTTTTGTTTTTTGATTGATGGTAGAGGAATATGCGGAGGGAGATTCATTTCATCTTCTAATTGCAATGCTTTTATGTTTGATTTTTTGAGAATTATGTTAAAAATAAGCAACCTGTCGTTTTCATTGAGTTTTTTATCCTTCCATTCATTAATAATTTCTTTGGCTTTTGCTTCTGAAACAGAAAACAAAACCTGGCCTTGAAGTTCTACTTTCGCGATGTTGGGAAGATAATCAATAACATATAAGAACCTAACCCTTATTATTTTCTCTTCTTTTCTGATAAAATCTGTTTCAATAGTATCAATAGATTCTATATTTATTTTAGATTCTACTCTAAGATTCTTTAATTTTTCGTTTAATCTTTCGATACTTATTTTTTTAAAATTAAACCCTATAAATCTCATTTTAAATAATTAATAAAAAGTATTTTTAAAGATTTATATATTACAAGAATAAAAAGCTAGTGAAACAAAATCAAAATTCAATCAAGCAATTAAATTAAGTCTTCTTCAGAAACAATAATAAAATCACCCATTGCAATTATAGCTGAATAAGGTATTAAAAGTTCTTTGTTAACAGTTCTTTCAAGATTTAAATTTCTTGTATAAGGTGTAGGATCTTTAACAACTAAACTTAAAAGTTCTCCAGATCTTGTTTCAAATAATATATCTTTAACAAACCCTAATCTTTTACCTTCTTTTGTTACAATCATCTTGTCGAGAAGGGCATTAAAAGGCTTTTTTTCTGACATAACTACAAAAAAAGAATTATGTTTATAAATTTATCTGTGAAAATATATAAATTTAATATTATATAATTCTTAAATCGTTTAATTAAAGCGACACCCTCACCCCTTTATTTCGTGTAGAAAGATTTTTAAAGAAAATTCAAGGTTTTTTATTTTTTTATTTATTTTATAAAAATTTATATTATGTAGTATATAAATTAGTGTAATTTTGTTGATTTATTATAATTATAATTTATTATGATTTTGTTAATAATTAGTAAATTAAGATGTTTAATTAAAATTAATTAAAATTATAAATTTCCATAGGAAATAAAGGTGTTTTCTTTTTTTAGTAGTTATAACTTTTTAAATAATGATTCTAATTTTTTCCGTTAATAAAATCTAAGAAATTAAAAAGTTCCACAAGAAATAAACGTGTCAGAGTTAAAAGATATTTTGAAGAATATAAGTGTTTAAATAAAATCTTAGATTTGAACTAAAATTAAATAAATTGAGGTGAAAAATGTCTGAACTTGATGAGATATTTGATTCATTTGATAGAAATAATATTTTTAAGGATAAATCTATTTTGCAATCAAGCTACAAACCAGAAGAAATTCCTCATAGAAATGAGCAAATAAGACAAATAGCATCAATACTTGCACCTGTTTTAAGAGGTGAAAAAACAAGCAATTTGTTTTTATATGGTAAGACTGGAACAGGTAAAACTCTTTCAATTAGTTACGTTAGAGACCAATTGCTTAAAAGAGCTGAGAAAAACCCTGATCTTAGACTTAGGATTGAGTACTTAAATTGTAAATTAAAAAAAGTTTCAGATACTGAATATAGAATTTTAGCAGAGTTAATTAAAAAACTTGGAGGAGATGTTCCAGAAACAGGATTGCCTACTCAAGCAGTTTATAGCAAGTTTATTGATTTAATTGATTCTGAAAAACAATTAATTGTTTTAATTTTAGATGAAATTGACCAGACTGTTAGGAAAATATCCAGTGATTTTTTATATAATTTAACTAGATTGAATACTGAATTAAGTAAAACGCAGATATGTATTGTAGGAATAAGCAATAATTTAACTTTTTTAGAAGAACTTGATCCAAGAGTTAGAAGTTCTTTGAGTGAAGAAGAAATTGTTTTTCCACCCTATAATGCTTTGCAATTACAGGATATTTTAAAGAAAAGAGCAG